>DNTK01000368.1:3828-4324 GCA_003508755.1 Bacteroidales bacterium
TTATAGAATGGGAAAATGATGCATTACCTCAACTTCCTGATATGCGGGTCATATCTATTGGTTTGAACGTATTTTATTTATTTAATTCAGATCGGTTTTCTTATAAGGCGGCTTTTGTGAGGAATCAGGTTCAATTAAAAAGTGCAGGAAGCTTTACTGCTGGAATATTTGGTAACTATGATCTTGCTGAAACTGATAATGGCTTTATCCCGCAAGAATACCCCGATAGTATTGCTTCCAATTTCGACTTGAAATCATTCAATACACTTGCACTTGGTTTCACAGTTGGGTATCTGTATACCTGGGTTATATCAAAACACTTTTTTATCAATATAGGTCTCACACCTGGATTTGGTAATCAGCGCATTCAACTTGGGGATGTAAAGGGGGAGAAGTCGGTGAAAAATACACCAGCAGCACAGCTGGCTGCCCGCGCTGCCATTGGTTATGAATCCAAATATTTTTACTTCGGATTATCGGCCATGACCATCTGGCG
>DNTK01000517.1 GCA_003508755.1 Bacteroidales bacterium
ATGATGGAGCAGATGCAAATCATTAAAAGAGCAAAAACCGATAAACACTTCTCAGAATCATTAATTCGTCTGAACCCCTTTATTAATAATATGTTAAAAAATGTGGATGCGAGCTTGATTCAAAAAAATAAAGAGGTAATTTTAAACGACTATTCACTTAGTAATTACGGTAAACAACTGTATGAAGCATATAGAAGAATTATTAAGTAGCTTGAAGGAACTAAGGCCCATCGAAACCGATTTGGCACCAAAGTATAACCGCGATACCGATATTAAAGCTGTGGTTTTTGATATATACGGAACGCTGCTGGTGTCTTCCTCCGGGGACATTGACCAGGCAGTTATTTCCGAAAACCATCTGAAAGTAGCCCTTGATGCGAGCAATATTAGCATAATTGATAAACGGAACAATGCACTTGAGCATATCCTTCACGATTTTGAATATACCATAAAAATCTGCCATAACGAAGCCCGAAAGAATAATGTTCCGTATCCTGAAATCGATATCCTGAGTATATGGGAAATTGTATTATTGCATGCACGACGCAAAAAGTTAATTCAATTTAATGGCGATGCGAATATTATGCTCATGACTTGCATTTTTGAATTTTTAAGCAATAAAGTTTATCCGATGCCCGCTATGCAGCAAACCATTTTAGAACTTTATAAGCGTGAATACCCTCTGGGAATTGTTTCAAATGCTCAGTTTTATACACCGGTTGTAATGAATTATTTCCTGAATAAAACGGTAGGTCTCAACGAAGATATCCTGCATTTTGATCCGGAACTTACTGTGTATTCTTATCGCTTGGGCATTGGGAAACCAGACACAGGACTTTTCAGGGATCTTGTACCTATTTTAAAATCGAAATATAAATTAGCGCCCGAGCAAGTGCTTTTTATAGGGAACGACATGCTTAAAGATATTTATGCCAGTAGCCAAGTTGGATTTAAAACGGCACTTTTTGCTGGTGATAAGCGCTCGCTGCGTTTGCGTGATGATGATGAACGAACTGCAGGACTTAAGCCTGATTATGTTATTACAGAGCTAAGTCAGATTTTAGAAATTGTAGCATAACAGATTATGAATATATCACATCTGAATGTAGGAATAATACACTCACTTATTGGTAAAAATGATGGTGTTTCCATTGTTATCGATCAGACAGTAAATGCCATGGTGAATGATATGGGCATTGAACTGGGCAATATCTTTTTTTTAGCCGCTCATACTTCACCCAGGTTCAATGCTGATACCAACGATATTTTTTGGCATAAAAACGATATCCATAAGCAAATTATCACACACTTTTGTCAGGAGCCACCTGATGGCTTTGATGAGCTGATACATGAAAAAGCTGTTCAGGCCATGGAGATAATAGATGATTGGGTAAAGGAAAACAGCATTGATTTAATCATTGCACATAATACCTCTCATCCCTATAATTTTATTACTGCAGTAGGCTTGGGCTACTTTATTGAAAAATTGCGCGATAAGGGAATTGTTTGGCCCAAAGTAATGGTGTGGTGGCACGATTCATATTTTGAAAGAGAACAATTTGCAAATCCTAATAAGATAATTCAAAAATACCTCAAATACCTGCCGGGTACCGAAATCGACGGAATTGCATTTATTAATGGTTCACAACCCGAACTGGCCCGTAAATTGTTCCATTCTTTAAAGTTCGCAAAAACCGAAAAATTTTTCGAAAACAGAGCCATTGTTGTTCCGAATACCAGCAGTATCGATTGGAACTGGGAAGAACAAAACTGGGAAGCTGACAAACTTATTGCCCCAAGACGCGACAATTACAACGATACCTTTTTTCGCGATATCGGTCTTGAATGTGAAATTAACAAGCGTGGGTTTGAACTTGCGGATACTGTTTTACTGCTGCAACACACAAGGGTTGTTCCCAGAAAGAAAATTGAAGTTGCTCTCGACTTTGCATTTCAGCTGGAGAAAAAGTACCATGAAAACAATCTTAGAAAGTGCATAACGCTCTTAATCAGTGGACATTCAGGCGATGAGCAAGCCGATTATAAAAAGTTTCTCAACGACTACTACCAGATAAAACTCAAAGAGAATCCCAGCTCAAATGTCCTGATGATCTTTGGCGAACACAGAATCCTCTCGCATCGTGATATTATTGTCGATAAAAAGTACTATAATTTCTATGAAATACCCTCAGTAGTTGCGGCACATGGTGGAATAGGCACTTATTTTAGTGATGTTGAAGGTTTTGGAAATAACTTATTGGAGATGGTTTCTTTTGGTGTTCCGGTTGTGTTGAATAAATACGATATCTATAAGTCGGATATCGAACACCTTGGATTTAAGTTTCCCTCGGTTGAAAACTGTGAGCTTACCGATGAGGTTGTAGATCAGGGATATGAATTATTAACTAACTTTAAGAAGAGGAACGAAGTAATTAAACACAATCTTGAAATTCTGAATGAAAAACTGGCACATAAAATCATTGCAGAAAAGATTAAACCACTCATTATTAAGATGTTTACCCGAATACTAAACCTTGAATAATACATAAAATACTATGGGAGATTTTTATCAAAATGGAGTAGTTACAACTCTACATAATTTAAGAAGCCTACCTTACCAGGAGCTGGAAAAGCGGCTCATCAGGTTTTCCAAAAAGCGACCCATTTCACTTATTCTCCCAAGCTTGTATTCCGAACTGGAGGGGCCAGCACTTTCAAATATTGTGGATGAACTTATTAAAGTGCCCTACCTCGAGGAAATTATTATTGGCCTGGATAAAGCAAATAAAGAAGAGTTTAAAAAGGCAAAAAGTTATTTTGCCCGTTTACCACAGCATCATCGTATACTCTGGAACGATGGTCCTCGTCTTCAGGCACTTGATAAAATGCTTGTTGAACGTAATATTGCCCCCAGCGAAATGGGTAAAGGAAGGAACGCATGGTTTTGTTTCGGTTACTTCAATGCATCAGGTCGATCAGAGGCCGTTGCCTTGCACGATTGCGATATTGTTACTTATGATAGAAGCATGCTTGCCCGGTTACTTTATCCGGTGGTAGATCCAACCTTTAACTATAAGTTTTGTAAGGGGTATTATTTTCGTTCCGATGATAAAAAACTGAATGGAAGGGTAGCACGATTGCTTATTACACCCCTGATTAGAACATTAAAGAAATTCTTCGGCAACGATCCTTTTCTTGAGTACCTCGATAGTTTCCGATATCCTCTGGCGGGAGAGTTTTCAATGCGGGCAGATGTAACAAAAACAATTCGTATTCCGAGCGATTGGAGCCTCGAAATTGGTATATTGTCCGAAGCTGTGAGAAACAATGCCCTGGGGCGTATTTGTCAGGTGGATATTGCCGATCGCTATGATCATAAACATCAAACTTTATCAGAAGGTAATCCTGGCTCGGGTTTATCGAAGATGAGCATCGAAATTTCAAAGGCCATCTTTGCCAAGCTTTCTACCCAGGGGGCTGTCTTCTCCAAAGGATTAATACGGTCTATTAAAGCAGCTTATTACCGCATTGCATTAGATTTCCTGGATCAATTCCAAGCCGATGCTGTTATAAATGGATTAACTCTTGACAGACATGCCGAAGAAGAAGCCATTGATGTGTTTGCGGCCAATGTTTATCATGCTGGTTTAATGTTTCTTGATAACCCGATGATGGTGCCTACAATACCAAGTTGGAAAAGGGTAATTAGTGCAATCCCCGATTTCTATGAACGCTTGAATGAGGCGGTTGAAATGGACAATGCCTGAGTTTGCATTGCCAAGAGATTAAAATCAAAATTTGATTCCAACCATTAGCAACAATATACTAAAACTGACTTAAATGTCAATAGCGGAAAGATTAAAACAGAGATTCGATTTTATTTACAAGGGCAATTACCCTGCTGCGCTGGTGGAGGAATTAGAAAGCCAGATCAATAAGACGAAGTCTGCCATCCGGGTCAATAGTGTAAAATGGTCTGAAGAAGATGTTGTACTCATTACTTATGGTGACAGCATCTTGAGCAAACATTCAAATCCACTCTCTGCATTAAAAAAAATTTTGGAACAGTATTTAGGAGAAACGGTCTCCTACATTCATATATTGCCATTTTTTCCTTACAGTTCCGACGATGGGTTTTCGGTAATTGACTACCTCAGTGTAAACCCTGACCTGGGCGAATGGTCTGATATCGAGGCACTGAGAACGGACTATAAATTAATGTTCGATCTGGTAATAAATCATATTTCACAGCACAGCGATTGGTTTGCACATTACAAAGCAGCAAAGGCACCTTATAAGGACTTTTTTATAGAAGTCGATCCCGAATCGGATTTATCAGAAGTGGTCAGGCCCAGGAGCTTGCCTTTGCTTACCAAGGTTGATACCATAAACGGTACCAGACATGTATGGACCACTTTTAGTGACGACCAGATTGATCTGAATTTTGCTGAGCCAAAATTAATGGCAGAAATGATTAAGGTATTCCTGTTTTATCTTGAGAAGGGTGCCAGTATGATTCGACTCGATGCCATTGCATTCCTGTGGAAGGTGATTGGAACCAATTGTTTACACCTGCCGGAAACGCATGAGTTTGTTAAGCTTTTACGCGATATAACAGATTACATTAGCCCGGGCCTAATTTTATTAACAGAAACCAATGTTCCAAACAAGGAAAATCTGAGTTATTTTGGCGATAATGATGAGGCAAACATGGTATACCAATTCAGTTTACCCCCTTTATTGCTGCATTGCTTATACACCGGCAACTCGGAGTTTTTAACTCAATGGGCATCATCAGTACCCAATCTTTCAGAAGATTGCACATTCTTTAATTTTACTGCATCTCACGATGGAGTGGGGGTTCGGCCGCTCGAAGGACTGGTTCCAAATGATGAAGTGTTCAATCTTGTAGAAGGGATGAAATTGTTTGGTGGAAAGGTAAATACCAGGCGGAATAGTGATGGGTCCGATAGTCCCTATGAACTGAATATAACCTACTTTGATGCACTAATGGGTACATTTGAGGGAATTGATGAGTTGCAGGAAGCACGGTTTATTTGTTCACAAACTATTATGCTGACAATGATTGGGGTTCCGGCGTTTTATATACATAGCTTTTTAGCAACCCAGAACTATACCGACGGAATTAAACTTACCGGTATGAATCGGACAATTAATCGCCGTAAGTGGTCCGAAGATGAGTTAATTCCATTGCTGGATGGCGATACCCATCATAACAGAATTCTTAATGAACTAATTCGTCGAATAAACACAAGAAAAAAATACAAAGCGTTTCATCCCCAATCGAAACAGGAAGTCAGGAATTTAGGTAAAAACTTATTTTGTATAATACGTGGCGAGCAGGAACTATTTGCTTTGTTCAATATCAGCAACCGTGAACAGGAAATAAACCTGGCTTCCGAGCTGCCGGCAAAAAGGGTGAAGGATATTTTATCCGGAATGCCCTTTGATACGGATTTTGGTAAATTAATGCTTGCTCCCTACCAGGCACTGTGGTTTGTTCCCGATAATTAGTTTAAAATTACGACAAGATAAAATGATTGAAATAAAAAAGCCGCTCCATGTTCGAAGCGGCTTTTGAATTATCCGATTAGTTTTTTTATAACGACATAGTTATCAAAGCGCGGCTAACAAAAAGGTTGTGTTGCTTCGCTTTTGCTTCATCTATCTTATAGCGTAGTTTTCCGTTTGTTAGGCGAAAATCAACAGTGGCTCCGGCTTCAATGGCTCCAGCTTTCTCGCCAATAATTAAACAGCTTTTACCATTGTACTTCTTGCGTAATTCAGGCATCGAAGAGTTTTTATTGCTGGCAACGAATATTACCTGGCAATTGTTAGCCTCGGCTGCAGAATTAAATTGAATTACCTCAATACTTTTACTACCTACTGTACGGTTTTTAGTATACGTTTTAAGGTAATCATATGTAGAGCTTTTACCTAGAACGCCGATGACATATTTTCCATTTACATCAGCATCAGGCCACTTTACATGCGACAAGAAATTGTAAATAAATACTGCTTGAGCATTACTTACATCAGTTTGTGCGTTAACTTTTACTGTAAAAGTTATTGCAATAATACCCAGAATTGTTAAAATTGTTGACCTCATATTTAGTTGTTTTTTTTGCTATTACGGCCTTGTTTTACTTTTGTTACCATGAACAGTGCATTTTGAGTAATTACCGACGTGTATTTACATATAATACGATCTATTTCAAAATTAACTGTCAGACGATGTGCTTATAAAGACATAGATAAGATTTGCTGGCTAACTGCCATTTTATGAGCCCTTACGCTAACTTCATCAACCTTGTAGCGCAGTTTGCCATTTTGGATGTGAAAATCTACCATAGCTCCTTTATTGATCGATCCCGACTTTTCACCCACTATCAAACAGCTCTTGTCATGAAACCGGGACTTTACCTCCGACATTAGCGAGATTTTATTTGACGCAACCAATAATATTTGGCAATTCCTTATTTCACTTATCGCATTATACTGAACCACCTCTATGTTTTTTTTGCCTACACGTCTGTTGGTGGTATACTTTATTAAATAATCGTATGTTTGAGTGTTTCCTAAAACACCAATTACCAATGTATTGCCTACAGTTTCCTCAGGCCATTCGAAATGCGAAAGAAAATTATATAAAAAAATAGCCTGCGCATTATTAATACTTGTCTGCGACCTCAAATCTGTCAGAAAAGAAAAACTAATTAAGGTAAGAATTATTGTTATTTTTAATCTCATAAATAAAAGTTTAAGAGCTCAGAGTACGGTTTTTATGTTTTATTTGTTTCAGTTTTATATATAGTTTTAGATAAAAAGTTATAATTACTTGATGAACATCCTTATTGCTCCCGATTCGTTTAAAGATTGCCTTACTGCAAATGAAGTAGGCGAATTTATTTTGAAAGGACTAAAAAAATCGGAACTGTCTTTTTCTTCAAAAATATTGCCAATGGCCGATGGTGGCGAGGGCACTGTTTATTCACTTGTAGATGCCACCGGAGGGAATATTCAAAAATGCAAGGTGCTGGATCCTTTGCTGCGCGAAACCGAAGCTTTTTACGGAATCCTCGGCGATGGTAAAACAGCTGTAATTGAAATGGCGGCCGCATCAGGAATTGAATTGCTTTCGAAAGATGAACGAGATCCGTGGATTACCACCACGTATGGCACCGGACAACTTATAAAACAGGCACTCGATCTTAATTGCCGCAGAATTATTATCGGAATTGGAGGCAGTGCAACCAATGATGGTGGCACTGGAATGGCTAAAGCCCTTGGTATTAAATTCCTAAACAGCGAAGGGAAAATACTTGAAACAGGAGGAGGAGCCTTATCTGAATTAGCCTCGATTGATATTTCCGGTTTAGATAAAAGGTTAAAGAACACTGAAATTATTGTAGCCTGCGATGTGAGTAATCCGCTTATTGGAAACGAAGGAGC
>DNTK01000522.1 GCA_003508755.1 Bacteroidales bacterium
AAATAATCGGCTGAAGCAAAACCGGTGCAGCTTACAATCGATATTAACTGGAAGAATGACTCCCTGAATGCTTCCTCTAAAGTCTTATCTAAATTAAAATACAACGCCGCAGTGAGCAGAAAGCCAATACTAATAATTATAAGCAGATAAAACCTTAGCTCTTCGTTATTCTTTATCAGTTAAACTCTCCCTTTATAAGATAATAATATACAACAAAGTTAGTTCCGGCTAACAACATAAACACCATGATAACATATTGAATGTAAGGAGAATATTCAACAATACTGGTATTTCTGGGGGAAAATCCACCTGTGGCAACAGTACCAAAAGCATGGCAAATGCTTTCGTAAAGATCCATTTTACCAACGTAAAGCAAAATAACCTCAGAAACTGTCAGAAATAAGTAGATTAAGAGTAATCTTTTTCCTACTGAACTTATTTTTGGTTTTATTTTTTCCTGTAAAGAAGATTCAAGAAAGAATAAGCTATTGCCTCCTATTTTAAGTGCGGGCATAACCAGAATAACCAATACAATTATCCCAATGCCACCTATCCAGTGAGTGTAGCTTCTAAAAAAAAGGATTGATTTTGGCAACGATTCAACATCAGATAAAACAGATGATCCAGTGGTGGTATATCCAGAGACAGATTCAAACCAGGCATTTACAAATTCTGGAATTGAATTCGAAATTAGATATGGCAAACAACCTGTAGAGGCCATCAGTAACCATGACAGCGCAACAATCAGATATGCCTCACGCCTGCTGATCGAAGCTGAATGGGTATGCCTGCCTGATATTACATTCAAAAGCAGACCTATTATAAAAGCTAATAATGAAGCAATTAAAAAAGGATATAATGGTTCTGAAAAATACCATGCTACCAGTATACATAACAAAACCAACACTGCCTGCATGTACATTATTCTGCTAAGCACCCGTGTAATAACCCGGTAATCCACAACAATATTATTAGTCGATGATTAGTGCCTGTCTCCTAAAAGTTTATTGCCGGAAACAGCAAAAACGGTTTTAATGCGTTAAACAGCAAAAATCATTTACTTAAAAGATCCAAAGAGTCATTAGAACCAATCGCAGTGCTGTGTTTTGCCAAGCTTTTTGGGATAGTTCTTTCTATTAATAATCCATGCTTAGGCATTGGCACATAATTTCTGATCCCATGCTTTTTTATAAAATTGACCATTTCACAATAGCAATCTCTGTTGACGGGTCTACAACTCTTTGGATAACTCCGCTAGCTTTAATTCATAATCATTTCAAGAATAAACTTTAGAATAAAAATCAAGAGTATAAAAGACATTGTAAACAGCCATACTCCGTATTTCTCTTTAAAACTTTTTGTTGCCTCTTTATTTTGTTTATTGTTTTCAGTGCTCATTTTTTTTTCTTTAAGTTTCTTTAATCTGAATAACTAAGTTAGATTCCCTTAGTACTTACTACCGGATAAATAGGCTGAATGCCATTTTTAATTAAATATGCTAATACATCAAAATGGGATTCAGCAACCTAAAACCAAAGATTATTCATAAAAGGCATTAACAAAAAGCACTAAATGATAGGCCTTTTGGGCTTTTTATTTATCCTTAATAGTAAGATTAATATGAATGATAAGACGACAAAAGACGCATTATGATAATAAATGCAGAGGGGGAGAATTATCTGTTTGGCAAAAATAAATCGTTTGTATAAATGTATTTTTCGTTCCTCTAATTAGGAAATTCCTGGTGGACTTGTTTGTAAATAATGAATACAGGGAAGCAAAAATACCATCCTCAACAAATTCTTCTTCTATTTCAATAGAACCATAATTAACAGGAGCAGAGAGAATTAACTTTAAGGGACTATTTACCGAAGCCGTATATTGCAATTGAATCGCACCTTCAGGCATAAATCCATGAGTGGAAATGGGCTTTTCACTGTAAACCTGACAAGTGAAAAACAGCACGATAAATATATATAGTGTCCTAGGCATGGGCAAATGAGTGGAACAAAATTATTTTATTTTCGCATCTAATTAGCAAGCTGTACAAAATTTAACATTTAATGATAATATATATTAGCTAAAAGTATTATTTAATTCCTAAATAATTTTCCTTATTGTAATTGGTTTTCAACAAATTATTAATTGTATTTAAAGCTTAAAAATAAATACACTTTTAGCAAATATAGAATTAGCATGAGTTTAACGCTTTATTTAAACTATTAGGATTTTTGTTCTGTTACTTCATACCAAATGGATGCATCAATTAAAAAAGCTTGCTAATTTAAATCATACTGGTCTCTCTCATTCTCTTATATCTTAAAATACAGAAAGAACCTCCAAAATATTTGATTGTGGAATTGCCTATACCAATGCAAGCAAAGAAATGTTGTGCAGCACGATAGATGCATACACACTGCCACCACTGAGATATGCCGGTATTAAGATGAATATTGTTTTACATTTTTGAAGATCCAGGTAAGCTTTTCTTAACATTTAATTGACTATAGTTTAAAGCCTTATTAAATAAAATAGCCTTTTTTGGATAGAGTGTTTTATATTGAATGAATACATCGCACAATAGAATAAAATGAATAAGAAACGTAGAAAAATAGATATGGTGGTACTCTCTGATGTTCACCTTGGCACCTATGGTTGCCATGCTAAAGAACTCAATAAATACTTGAAAAGTGTACAACCAAAGTTTCTTGTATTAAATGGAGACATTGTTGACATATGGCAATTTTCGAAACGTTTTTGGCCCAAATCTCACATGAAAGTTGTTAAGCAAATATTAAATCTGGCTTCAAAAGGAACCAAGGTTTTTTATCTAACAGGAAACCATGACGAAACCCTGAGAAAATTTGAAGGCTTTGAAATGGGTAACATCCAAATTTTAAATAAGCTGGAATTAGATCTGGATGGAAAGAAAGCATGGTTTTTTCATGGTGATGTATTTGATGTTATCATGCAATACTCAAAATGGCTTGCAAAACTAGGTGCAATCAGCTATGACGCTTTAATTCTGCTGAATGTGGCAGTAAATAAAACAAGTAATCTTCTGGGAAGGGGAAAAGTATCCTTATCAAAGAAAATAAAAGACAATGTAAAGTCGGCCGTTAAATACATTAACAATTTTGAGGATACCGCCGCACAACTGGCTATACAAAAAGGATATGATTACATTGTTTGTGGTCATATTCATCATCCCGAGGACAGAATTATTGAAGGCGCCGAAAACAAAAGCATTCGATATCTGAATTCCGGCGACTGGATTGAAAACCTCAGTGCACTTGAATACAATAAGGGCAAATGGAAAATATACCGCTACATGGATGACGAACGCCTCGCAAAACAAGATTTCGACACTGAAGACGAGGATGATACCAAACTTACCGAACTGGATAACAAGGAGATATTCCAGAGGATGCTCTCTGATTTTCAAAACTGATTTCCAATATGAAAATTCTATATGCCATACAGGGCACTGGAAACGGACACTTAAGCAGAGCTCGGGATGTAATTCCGGCTCTGAATAAATTCTGTGAAACCGATATTCTTGTTTCCGGCTACCAGGCGGATGTTAAACTCCCTTTTAAAATTGACCATCAATACAGGGGATTAAGCTTTATTTTCGGCAAAAAGGGTGGCATTGATATGTGGAATACTTATATCGAAGCTAACCTTAAGAAACTTCGTAAAGAAATAAAATCAGTTCCGGTAGAAAATTACGACTTTGTTATTAATGATTTCGAACCCGTCTCGGCATGGTCTTGCTATCAGAAAAGAGTTCCATGTATTTCCCTAAGTCATCAGGCTGCTGTTCTGCATAAAAATGCCCCACAGCCCAAGAATCAGGATTTATTCGGCAAATTTGTCCTAAAAAATTATGCCCCATCGAATATTCAATTTGGTTTCCATTTTAGCCGTTATGCCTCAAATATTTTTACTCCTGTTATCCGAAAAGAAATACGCGAAGCGAAAGTAAAGGATAAAGGACACTTTACCGTTTATTTGCCAGCATACAGCGATGAAAAGCTTATAAAGATACTTTCCCAGATTAAGAAAGCGAATTGGCATGTTTTTTCAAAACACACCAAAAAAGGCGGTTCATATGGTAACATTGAAATAATGCCCATCAATAATGAACATTACATTGATAGTTTCAGGAAAAGCAGTGGCCTCTTATGTGGTGCTGGCTTTGAAGGACCTGCCGAAGCATTGCACATGGGTAAAAAACTACTGGTAATCCCTATGAAGGCCCAATATGAGCAGATGTGCAATGCAACTGCTCTTAAAAATCTCGGAGTACCAGTTATCAAGAAACTTAAAGAGAGCAAGCTGGATAAAATTCAAAGCTGGATAGATACAGACTATCGATTGCAAGTGGAATACCCTGATATTACTGACCAGGTAATTAAGCAAATCTTTGAGGGACAGGTACTCGAGTTATTAAAAAAAAACAACTGGAACACTCAATTCAACCTGAAATACCCTGGGGACAGCGCATCCAAAGAAGAATTGCAGAAACAATTGTAGGAGTGCGAAGGTAACAGCGGGCAGTAATAATTAATCCGGTAAGGTTAATTTGTTACATGTAAACATAATCCTGCATCCACCCTACAATAAAATTGTTAATAACCTCTACAGCTAAAATAAAACTCAACCTGCCAGGCTGCGTATTTTTAAATAAAAGCTTAACTACAAAGCTTTTGTAAAAATTTGCAGAATGAAAAATTTGCTGGGTGGGCTTTTACTAGTACTAAGTATATCGGTATCGGGACAGATTTCTGATCCGATTGCTCTACTTAATACTGTGCATGAAACAACCGGTTCAATTCCCGATACAGCAAAAAAGTTATTTAGAAACTCCGAACCACCGGGTATATCCTTTCTTGTCAGCTCTAATATCCGTGAAAACAAACTTCACATAAAGACGAATTATGGTGGAGAATATAAAGTTCGTTTTATTGATTATTATGCGCGTACCCGAAAAGTATTTAAGCATAATTACAATGATATTGTGCTGGATCTTGCCGAATTTGAAAAGAGTATTTTTATTATGAACATTATGGATTCAGATAATCGCACCTTAACCAGTCAAATTATTAACCTGAAACGACGACATTTGTAAGAACAAATTAAAGTTTATTGCTGTTACTTAAAATAAAACAGCATATGATCCTAGCTTACATCATTTCAAACAGTGCCGAAGAGGCTGAGAATATTGCAACCGAATTAATAGAAAAGAAATTAGTTTTTAGTGTAAACATTATCCCCGATATTAAATCAATGCGCAGGGATGGAGACAAGATTGTCAAACTGAAACGCACTATTGTTTTGGCAAAGACAAAATCGTTGCTTTACAAAGAAATCGAAGCCGAAGTAAAACGTGTTCAAACTACCGGTACAGCCATAGTGTTTTCAATGCCACTAACGCAATTATCTCAGGATTTATTTGACAGCATACAATTGAATACGCTGAAGGCATAACCTCCACCTAATCGGTAGACTCATCATTATCTTCATTAAACGATTTTGAAATAGTGTGTGCAGCCAGAGGAGCTGTCAAATAAATGAAAACTATAACGATAAATGCCTTTAGAGTAATCACAAGATCCTGATGAAACAACACAAGGGCGAGGATCAGCAACAAAACTCCAAAAGAAGTTGCCTTGGTGGTAGCATGTAAGCGGCTAAAAATATCTTTAAAACGCAGAATGCCAATTCCTGCCACCATAACGAAAAATGCTCCGGCAATGAGGAGTATTGATATTAGCCAGTCAGTCATTTTTTTGTTTTAAATAGGTTGATACACCAATGGTTCCGATAAATGAAATGAGTGAAATTATGATCACCACGTCAAAATAAATTGCTCTGTTCACCAACATACTGTAGGTAATAATGAAGCCCATTACTATAGAGGCAATTAAATCCATTGCAGCAATGCGATCGTTTACACTAGGCCCTTTAAATAAACGAAACAAGGTTAAAATAAATGCTGCTAAGAGCATTAAAAAAGAGGCAAATATGGCTATAGTGGTATGATCCATAATCAGTTAGTTAATTATCTTTTTAATTCTTTCCTGAATTTCTTCAATTTCTGCCAACATTTTTTCCTCACTTTTTCTGTATAAAAAATGCACTGTTAAGCGCTTCCTGTCTGGGCTAATATCGTAACTTAATGTTCCAGGGGTCATCGAAAGTAAATTACTAAACAGCAATAACCCAAATTGCGATTGAATAATGATAGGTGCCTCCACCAGCACAGGATCATTATTGAGCCTGGGTGAGAGTATATCGGCAGCAATAATCAGGTTGGACTTTACGAGATTATAAAGGTAAAAACCTAAAAACGAGATAATATCTATGGGAATTCTGAAAATACGCATACATCAATTATTTAATACACCTTCGATATAATTTATCGGGTTAATTAGTTGATTCGCTGCTTCAAATGTAAAATCAAATATTTGCGGTGCAAATAAACCCATTGCAATACTTATTAAACCAAGTAAAATAGAGGGCAATAACTCCATCAATGATAATTTAGCCGGTAATCTCTTTTCTGATGGTATTTCTGGTGCCTTCTTTAAAAATGCCTCATTCCATATTTTTATCATCGAATACAGCGTTAGCATTCCTGTTAAAACTGCTACCATTGTTATAACCCATTGTTCTGCCTCAATACCTGCTTTAATTAAGACAAATTTTGCAAAAAATCCTGATAATGGAGGTATTCCGGCCAGTGCGAAGGCAGGAATGATAAATAAGACAGCCACCAGAGGATCTTGCTTAAATAGTCCTCCTACATCTTTCAGGTAAAAGGTTCCTTTCAGACGAGCCATCATGCCTGCAACCAAAAATGTATTGGTTTTTGCAATCATATTGTGCATCATAAAAAAGATACCACCTGCCAGTGCAAGGGGAGAAAAAATTCCTAATCCCATAACCATATAGCCAATCTGGCTAATAATATGATAACTAAGAATTCTTCTTGTATCGTAATAAATTGAAGCGGCCATTCCTCCAAAAACCATAGTGAAACCAGCAATAACTAAAATAATGGTATGCCAGAATTGTTGGTCCTGTATAAAAAACAAGGTGAAAAAGCGGAAAAGTGCATACACGCCCACTTTTGTCAGCAAACCTGCAAACAACGATGAAATGGTAATATTGGGAGTATGGTAGGATGCAGGTAGCCAAAAGAACAAGGGAAAAACAGCGGCTTTAATTCCAAAGGCAATAAAAAAAAGTATCGCCGATGTATTCATAAAAATCGATTGTTGGTCATAGATAAGAATCTTCGCAAGGTGGGCCATGTTAAGTGTTCCTGTTTTTCCATACAACAAGCCCAACCCTGCCAAAAAAAGCATTGAACCAATAAGATTAAGTGCTAAATACTTTATTCCACCTTCAATTTGTTTCTTTTTGCTTCCAAGGGTAATCAATACAAATGAAGACATAAGCATTACCTCAAACCAAACATACAGATTGAAGACATCTCCGGTAGTAAAAGACCCATTCAATCCCATGATTAATGAAAAGAAAAACACATAAAACCGATGCGATTTATGTGGGTAATCAATAAACTTAGTCGAGTACAAAGCAATGGCTAATGCAATAACAGCGCTAACTATCAGCATGAGTCCACTCAGGTAGTCAATGACCAGTGTAATTCCAAAGGGTGCTTTCCAGCCTCCCATGGTAAGGGTAAGAATTCCGCGTTTTGTAACCTCACTAAAAAGCCCCACCGATACCAGCAAAAGAAGTATTGTTCCGAATATTGCAATCCTCCTGGCCCAAATAGTGGAACGAACCAAAATAAGGATTATGATAAAAATAAAAGGAATTAATATGGGTAATGCTGTTAATGCCATAAGTTAATTATCAGTTTGCTGCAATTGATCTAAGTCGTCGGTGCCGGTTAAATAAAAGTATTTATATTTTAAGGCTAGAGTAAAAACAATAATTCCCAAACCAATAACGATTGCAGTAAGTACAAGGGCTTGAGGTAAAGGGTCTGATATTGACTTTGTATTCTCTACTACTCCATCGACAAAAGCCGGACTACCGGGAATAATACCTGCCGAAAGAAAGACCAGTAAGTTGGTTGCATTACTCATAAAAATAATGCCAATGATAAACTTTAAGATACTTCTTCGAAGCAGCATAAACACACCTGCTGCATACAAAACACCAACCAGTATGGCCAATACTATTTCCATTATTCTTTTTTATTTAGTGAAAACACAAAGGATATAGCTACTCCTATCACAGTAAAAAACACCCCAATATCAAAAATAAAAA
>DNTK01000131.1 GCA_003508755.1 Bacteroidales bacterium
AACTTAGAAGATCATTTGTATGACTGGCAACCATTCTTACTAATACGCTGTACAAAAGCAACGAAAATCCTATCAGCATTCCAACCTGATTCCAGTGCTTCTTGATAAATTGTTTTTTTGCTCGTAAAATACGGATCATTTTATCGGCGTAAATTTTTTCTGATGCTCCGTCATGATGAATAATGGTAGCATCAGGTGTGATTATTGGCGAAGCTCCAAACTTAGCCGATCTGATACACAAATCTGCCTCTTCTCCATACATAAAAAAAACATTATCAAACCCATTAAGTTGATCCCATAATTTTCTTTCAATCATTAATAAACAACCAGTAACGATATCTACTAATCGAACAGAATCGCGTTTCCAATGACCGTATGATTCTGGATCAAATATAGAGTTACCTTTAAAAATTTTAGTTAATCCAACTGAATAACAAAAAAGACTCCATAGAGTAGGTCGTCTCCAACAAGAAGTTGGATTTAGAGTTAGATCACTATACAATGTTCGTCCACCGTATATTCGGTTGTTTGGATTTCTACAGGCGAAGGAATAAAGTTTCTGGATAGCGCCATTAAGAACTATTGTGTCAGGATTTAGCAGTAACAAGTAATTCCCTTTTGCTATCTTTGTAGCTAGATTGTTAGCACGACCGAATCCGAGATTTTTATCAGAGACAATTAGTTTTACGGCAGGAAATTTTTTTTTGATAGACTGAGCGGAGCCATCTTTAGAATCATTATCGACCACGATCACTTCGAAGCTGATCCCTCTTGTTTCTTCATACACGGAATGTAGACAGGCCATGGTCATTTCCCGTGTGTTGTAGCTGATAATTATTATGCTTAACTCGATCAATAAAAAACCTCCAGTTTAAGAAACTAAGTAAATTTATAATAGTTTCATTTTAATTTTTCGATAATATTTAAGTACTCTTATAGGAATAAATAAATATATCATGGGCTTATAAAACATAGGGTCAAAGGGATGTAACGTGATACATAATAAAGCAGTTTTCAGTGCAACTGAATACGAATTTTTTCTTTTTAGCGAAATAACGCTTTCAATAGCATAAGGAAGTATGGAATCCATTCCTCGTTGATTTTTTAACAAAGAAGGCTGGAAACAAAGCTTGTATTTTTCATAATCCCAGCCTCTGCGTTGACAACCTTTTTTGATAACAAAGTTTATTTTTAAATAATTGTCCCCTGGAGTTTTATGTGTAACTGAATTATAATTTACCCTGTGACTATACAGGCATTCCTCTAAAACTGAAATTGGGAATATCTCTCCAACCCGCCAAACATAATCAACGCCTTGACCTATTCTTAAATCATTGTCGAAAAAAATTCCTTTAGTCATACTAGTTCGATACATTCCCGTAGCATCATGTGCCGGAAGTCGGAATAGCTCTATTTCTTTTTTGCACTCTGCTGAAGTTTTCCGAGGGTAAACAGGTGCAAATTTTTGTCCTCTAAATATTAGATCGGTCCCGATGAACACAGCGGCTATGTCTGGATTATTTTGAAGAGCACATAGTTGTTTCTCAACCCTATTAGGATAGCTGATGTCATCGGCATCCTGTATAGCCCAAAATTTTCCTTCGATTCTTCCTAATGCTATATTGAGAGCAGAGGCTTTGCCACCATTATCCTTTTTTATTATGCGTAATCTTTTGTCTTGGATATCCTGAAGACTATCAAGGCATTTATCGGTACTCCCATCGTCGATAATAAAAATTTCAAGATTGGTATATGTTTGATTCGTGATGCTCAATACTGCAGGTTTTAAATAGGAACCTGCATTGTAAACCGGAATTAAAATGGAAACTAATGGGGGTATTGAATTATTTATTTTCATGGCTTTGGTTTATATGACGCTTTTGCAATCTCCGAATAAATTTTCGTCTTACGTTTTTATACAAATATTCGATATTCGTCCATATTTTGTCATTTAGTTTAAATACCCCACAGGTGGTTTCAATGGTGTTTATAGATCCGTCTATTTGAGACCATTTAGATTTCATTTTTTTGGCCATTTCCCAAAAACTTTGGTCCGCTTTTCCTCCAGACAAATGTTGAATCGGAGCATCAATGGCATAACATTTTAGCCTTTTTTGCCTTGCTTGTAAACAGATATCGGCGCCGTAGAAATGGAATCCACCTAAATACTCGTCAAATTTCAAATTAGCGTCTCTTCGCAGAACTAGGCACACTTCGTCCAAAGTTTCCACTTCGCAAGGCAAGCTACAAAACCTGCTTCTGGTATGGGGATCAATAATGTGTCCTGCAAAAAATCCGTTATTTTTCACCCCCATGATCCCAATAACTCCCCATTTTTTATCTATTTTTTCAATTTCTTTAATTTGATCACAAATTTTTATTTTCCAATTAGAGGGGATAATTACATCTTGATGAAGATAAATTATGTATTCACTTTTAATTTTTTTGAATAGTAGGTTATATGCAGAAGGAATGCTGTGAATATTCTCTATATTTTCTATGGAGTGTATTGAACAGTCTTCGTCAATCAATAATTTTGAAAATTCTTGGAATTTTTTTTTATCATTATAACAAACGACAATATTCATTTTATCGTTTCCATTCGCAAATCCGTCGGGTAGTATTTTACTTTTTGTTCAAATATGAAAATATTTCATAATTTTTTGTTTAATTCTGGTTTCCTCAATAGGAGTGCAATTGACTGACAAAAATCTATGCGCAATAATCTATGTAACCAATAGAAAAAATATTTATGTACAATTTGATGACGTGCAGATTTTGTAAAAATTCTAGCACCTGAAATTATATTTAACCCACTCAATAAACATAAACCGCCGATATCGTTTATTCCATAAGCGGTTTGATGCGTGAACTCTAGTTGAATTCCAGGAGTGTAAACATTCGGTACGGTGAATAAAATATAACCACCTGGTTTGCAAATGGAAGAAGACAACTTAACAAGTTCGAAAGCTTTCTCAGCAGATAGATGTTCCAGAATTTCAATACAAAGAACTAAATCAAACTCCCTGTCTATTTGTTCCCAACTGTAATAATTGTGATAATTAGTTTGGTCCAAATCGCAAGAGAAATAGTGAATACCTGGCC
>DNTK01000328.1 GCA_003508755.1 Bacteroidales bacterium
ACAATGACCTCAGAAAAGGTGGTGTCGTATATTACAGAGAAGTATTAGGTAGGTATGGACAGATAGCGTAGCAATTATCTAAAAATAATAAAAATGTGTTACTCCCGAGCTTTTATGACCAATTATTCCCGAAAACTTGCCAGAACTGCTGTCTTGTTGTAAAATTCCAGGTAATCCTTTTTGTTGTTTGCAATTTCTCCGATCGAAAGAGCGCCATAAAGAGGCAATTTATCGGTTCTGACAGCTTCAAGCTCTTCCGTGAAGTCATCCTCCAAAAACAAAACCCTTGAAATGCAATCGAAGAAAAGATCAAAAGTTCTTTTTGTATTTTGGTGAGCCGTTTTACTTCGTTTTGCTGCTTCACCAGCAGCAGCTATCAGCGATTCTTTATTTCCGTGAAGCACATCTATAAAACTTCCCTCGGGCAGTTCTCCCACACAAACCAGGTTTCCGTTTTCCTCAGCTATTGGATCCCGTACCACTTTTTCTGCATTTAATTTATTTATGCCAAAAGGATAAGCTTTGGAAATATCAAAAAAGTTTTTTTTCGTGAGGGTTTTACCGGAGTGTTCATCGACAATTTCTTTATAAACTTCGAAAGCTGGCTTGTAATCAATGGTTTTAATAACATTCTGTTCTGCAGAGGTGACCTTGTAGGGACCTGCAATGCTCGTCCATCCATGTTGAACCCCCACACCACATTTCAGTTTTAAACCTGCAATGACTGCACAATCCATTTTTAAACCTTGATTGGTAAAGATGCAGGGTTTTTGGACCATGCTCAATGAACCGGCACCTCCGCCAATGTAATTATATTCAAGTCCAAATACCAGGAACAATGATTCAATGAGTTTATTAATACTTCTCGAAAATCCATCAACTATGACAGCCATAGTAGGATACTCCTCGGCATCATCAATATTTTCCTGCAAGATCTCCTCAAATTCAGCATCGCTGCTGCTTAATTCCTTTATAATATGAAGACTGATTTCTTGCTTAAAACCAATTATCAGTGTGCCTTTATTGTATTTCTTGTTGTTGTTAATTATAGCCGGGAACAAACCTCCCCAAATGGGTTTCTCAATGCTTTGAAGCAAGGCATCACAATTTTCAGGTGTAAAACCATTCTCATCGCAGGCCAGAATAAACAGACTTTTTACTTCTTCTTTAGAACTTAGACGGATGAGTTCATCGCTAAAATTATCGAGGGTACCCGAGGGTGTAAAGCAAACTTCCATACTATTAAGATTGATGATACAGCTAACTTAATTGGCATACAAGATAAGCATATAAGCAATATAAACGCGAACATTTTTTTAACTTTCAATTGGTCAGGAGGTTGCATTTTTTAAGGTTTTTTCCAATGAGATGAATCACCGGAAATTGTTAATAAGTGCTAATAACTTATACGCTACTGTGGAAGCTTTCAGACGTACAATCATGTATTGATTTTACAGGCATGAAAAAAAACAGGTTATTCATACTAATCGTATGCGCGCTGTACGTTACAACTCTTTTATCTCAACAGAAATTTATCGATCCTGCGACCAAGCACAAACTAGACAGTCTGGATAACAGGGTGCTGGAACTTAACCAAAAAGTCAGGGATTTTGGTCCTGATCGCGATGCCCGGTTTTTCTACACAAAACGTGAACTGGATATGACCATATTTTTACGGGAATACGAAGAGCTAGTGTTTGATGAAAACCTAAAACAGGCCCAACGTCTTATTGAGTCCAGAATTAAAACCTCAACGAAGCGCTCAGATACCTATGCTGTTCAATACTACACAGATTATAAATCGCGCCTTACAAAATTAAGAAGCCAAAAAATAGGGCACTATAACCAATTATTTGCTAAGGAAAAAAATTTTTACAAGGAATACAGAAAGTACATCGAACCTGGCGATGAACATGCCTACAATAAAACACTCAGGATGTTGGAGCTGGCTATAAAATATGCCGATAGAAAAGGATTGCAAGAAACCTTGAAATACCTCAAGCGCTATGAGAATTATACACATGCTTTACTCATCGATTATCACAGCAACTATGATCTGAAAAAAATTACTTCTGCTGAATCACATTTCCTAAAAGTGTTTGAGGAGTTTACTGACACCGATTCGTTACAATCAATTCAGGAAGGTCAAAAACTTGTTGAAACCTGCTATAATTATTCTGCTGCGGCATTAAGCAAGCTGGACTCCAATTACTTTGCCATGCAAAAAATCGTAGCTGCCAATGCCATTGCCGACTGGAACGAACGCCAGGGAATTTCATCAGAACTCGCCTCACTTACAGGGCAGGCGGTTGTTGCACGCCGCGATTCCATCAATAAGGAAGGTATTTATCAATGGAACGATTTGATACTGGTAATTGGTTCTGTTAACTTCGACTCAAAATCAGCAAATGTTCGTAAGGGCGAAGCCATTATTGATGCCGATAGAACCTTGATTAACTATTTGCGTGTAAATAAACTTTCACGCACCAAAAAAGGGCTCGAACTTGGAAAAACATATATATTACCTGTTAAAGACCGCGATAAGGTTAGCTATTTCAGATTCGATGATAACAAGCAAGCGTGGCAATACATTGTTGCTTATACAC
>DNTK01000478.1 GCA_003508755.1 Bacteroidales bacterium
GTTACCCATATATTCAATATCATTTACAGCAAAGCGCATGATTATCTCATTTTGATACTGCTCTTCTTCGTAAAAGCCAAAGTAATATTTACTATTGGCAATATTTCTTGAAATTGATTTGTCAAAGCGCACGGTTACCTGCATCAGATCCTCCTCATTCCAATGGTAACTAAAGTAATCGCTTATTGAAATACCAGCCTTTGAGCTAATCGTTTGCGCATCGATTTCAAGCGATTTTACCCTGTCGAGACGGAAATCGCGATAATCTCTTCTAAGCTGACAGTAGGCAATCAGGTGCCACTTAAATCCATAAAAGCACAGCCCTATTGGCTCAACAATACGGCAGGTATCCTCTTTCCGGTATTGCGAAAAATAGTTCAAGGCAATGCATTTTTTAGCTGAAATTGCTTTTTGCACCCGGGTAAGAAAATTATTTGTGAAAATTTCTGATTTCTCAGCCGGAGTGTGAAATACATGAACATGCTGCTCCATTTCTCCTAGAAATTCCTGATGGCCCTCTGGTAACACAGATTTAATTTTATCAGAGGCCATGTTAAAATTTTGTCTGACAGATTCATCTGAGAAATATTGCACCAATTTTCCGGCAATAAGCAGAGAGCCTGCCTCTTCCGGTGTAAACATCACTGGAGGAAGATGATACCCCTCGACTAAATAATAGCCCACACCTGCCTCTGCACCAATGGGCACTCCGGCCTCATCCAGAGCTTTTATATCGCGGTATACAGTTCTTAGGCTAATCTCAAACCGCTCGGCAATATCACTGGCTTTGACAATTTTTTTTGTCTGAAGCAAAATTAGTATTGCCGATAAACGATCGGTGCGGTTCATATTAAAATGGTGAGTGTAAAAGTATGCCGGTATTGGTTAAAAAATAAAAACAGATTAAATTACTGATTTGCTTTTCTCATTTCGTAATACCAATCCTCAAAAACATCATTATAGATTACATTCTCCCCAAACTTATCGATGTAATCAGACTTGAATTCCCGTGGTAAGAAATCACGTTCGATCATGTTTCCCAAGCGATTTCTAACGGGAATAAGAAATCCATCGCGCCAATGTTCGGGACATTCCTCAAAAAAGTCTCTTTTTAGTTCCATGGAATAAAGTAATTACCGTGTAGATTGCAATTTAAGTTAAATATAATTATTAAATACAAGAACCCTGCCTACCAGTATTATTATTCATCGATAAAGGCCAGATTCCTTTTAAGAAAATCAATTCGTCTGTAAAAACACGAGTTGCGGTATTTCTGAGCTTTATTTTTTGTGTGACAAGCTCCTCCGCTGGTTTTCTCAACCTTGTATAGTATGCAGTCCTGATCACAATCAATAAGAATGTCGGTAATCTTCATCCTGTTTCCGGATGTTTCACCCTTTTTCCATAGTTGGTTGCGCGAGCGACTCCAAAAGGTAGCATAGCCGGAATCTATTGTTTCCGAAAAGGCATGCTTATTTACATAGGCCATCATTAAAATTTCACCCGTTTCAGCATCCTGCACGATGGCTGGAAGCAATCCATCACTGTTGTACTGAAGATTTAAATTGGTCTGGTTCTCTAGATCTACTTTATTCATACGCTTATTGGATATACGCACAAAACTACTTCAAGAAAATAAGTGATGCAAACCTGCCGGATTGAAATCCATCGCGCCTGGCGGAGAAATACTTTTGTGGATTGCTAAAAGTACATTCATTTATGAAATCAATATTTTCAGCCAGCACCCCGGAGTCAATCAGCAATTGCCTGTTTATTCCGGGCAAATTTACATACCCATGTTGTGGCTTTTCCGAATCCTTAATAAATAAATCGGAATAATTTGTGCCCAATTTGCCTACTGCACTTATTACTTCAGGGCCCACTTCATAATTAATCTGCTGAATGCATGGGCCAATACCTACCAGTATATTGTGTGGCTTGGTTTGAAAGGTATCCACCATTGTTTTTACAACATGCTGACTAATACCTTCAACAGTTCCTTTCCACCCGGCATGTGCTGCTCCCACAACCTGTAGCTCCCTGTCGTAGAATAGGATAGGAACACAATCGGCCGCTAAGACACCAATGGCAAGCCCATTAACAGAGGTAATTACAGCATCTGTTTCCAACAGTTCTTTGTCAGGATATTCAAAGAGCACTTGGATATTTTTTGTGTGACACTGATCAGGGAATACCAAATTGGAGAAAATTAATCCTGATTTCTTTGCCAGAAGCTCGCGATTTCTAACCACCTTCTTTGGATCATCGCCACTCTTAAAACTAAGATTTAATGAACTGTACTTACCTTTACTAACACCTCCTGAACGCAATACTATTGCTGCTTTAATTTGCTTCATTGATTCAAGCAGCGGAAATGTTAGTGTTTTAATTTCACCCATAACTAAAAAAGGCTGTCTGAAGATATTCAAACAGCCTGAATGTATTGTGTGTTTTAGTATTATTCGGTGGCAATAATTATGGCTCTGGCCTCTTTCACTTTCTCATACATCGCCATGGTGGCCTTATTATTAAATATGCTTTCCGGTGTAAGCTTGGCCCACTCACCCTCCGTTAACATGTTCTCTTCACGTATAGATTGCAAGTCTTTTAACTCTTGCAGCAAATAAGCGGCACCCTCTGTTTTATAGCCTTCAACTATATTTATTGCCTCGGGTAATAAGTCCAGTTCATCTCCGGTTTCTACGATCATATCGCGGAGAATAAGTAGTTTTGATTCCTCTGGCAGATCTACGGGGT
>DNTK01000359.1 GCA_003508755.1 Bacteroidales bacterium
ATCAACAATTAAAGGGGATTGTCGACAGTCTGGAATCGGCAGGTATCAGATTGCAACAGTTTCGATCCAATAACAAATTAATTGATCTGAGCAAAGAAGGAAGTTTTTTATTTGAACAAATGGAGCAGTTGCAGGCAGATAAAGCTTTGCTGGAGATTAACCTTAGGTATTATAACTATCTACTCGATTATATAAAAACTCACCAGGAAGCCGGAGATGTGATTGCACCCAGTGTGGTGGGTATCAGCGATGAACTATTGAACAGCCTTGTCTTGAATTTGAATGAATTATCCCTGCAATTAAGTAATTACCGTAGCTCTGTACAGGAAAACTTACCGCAAACCACAGCACTAAAAGGGCAAATCAATAATGTACGGAATACCCTTCAGGAAAACCTTGCCAGTCTCATTGGAGCTTCAGAATTGTCGATGGAAAACCTGAATAATAGAATCCGGAAGATAGAAGGAGAAATACGCAAATTACCCTTAACTGAACGTCAATATATAAACATTCAGCGCGATTTTAACATAAATGATCAGATATATACTTTTCTGCTTGAAAAGCGTGCCGAAGCAGGTATTACAAAGGCTTCAAACATAGCCGATCATAAAATTCTCGATAAAGCTTTGCCTAATAATGCTATTCGCATAAGACCCAAACCATCTTCGAATTACATGCTTTCATTGGTGGTTGGTTTCTTAATTCCTTTAATAATAATTATCCTTCGAGAGTTTTTCAACAATAAAATACTGGGCAAAAGAGACATTGAGAGCGCTACAAGGGTTCCAATTCTTGGCTCAGTCGGTCACAACGAAAAGCAATCCGAAATACCTGTTTTTGAAAATCCAAAGACAGCCTTATCTGAATCATTCAGGGCGCTGAGGGCTAACTTACATTTTATGTTAAAAGAGAAGAATGAAAAGGTAATTGCAGTATCTTCCACCATCTCAGGTGAAGGGAAAACATTTTGTGCAGTAAATCTGGCTGCTATAATGGCCATGGCAGGTAAAAAGACCTTGTTGATGGGTCTGGACCTGAGGAGACCGAAAATCCACAGAATATTTAACATCAATAATGATACGGGACTAAGCACTTATTTAGCAGGTAGAACCGAATACCAGGATATTATTCAACCAACGAATGTAGATAACCTAGCTATTGTTATTTCAGGTCCGGTTCCTCCTAATCCGGCAGAATTAATCGGTTCAGAAAGGCTGGTTGATTTTATTGATTCCATGAAAAAGGAATTTGATTACATTGTTATTGATACCCCACCCATTGCCATTGTCACCGATGCTTTGTTGATAAAAGATCTCATTAATACATATGTATTTGTGATCCGTCACAATTACTCCGATCGTTCAGTTTTAAAGCTTGTTGATGAGTTGTATACCCGCAGGGGGGTTGCCAACATGTCCATATTAGTAAATGATATACAGGTGAAGGGCTATTATGGGTATAACTATAGTTACAACTATGGCTATGGCTATGGATACACCTACCGCTATGGACAGAGTTATTACGACACAGAAATGGAAATTACTGGTTTCTGGTCTAAACTAAAACGTGAATACAAACGTCGAAGAAATTAACCTGAAAAAGATACATTTTCATTAAGGTAGATTTGAAATACCTCAATTATAACTTTTACAAGCAGTATTTAAATCAGGGACAGGCACGCAGTATTAAAGCTAAGAAAAACATCCTTGCTTTAATTCTGCGCAAAGGCCTGGGTGTGGTTGTAAGTTTTCTCATACTTCCCTTGCTGATAGAATTTCTAAATCCTACCCGTTATGGTATCTGGATCACACTCAGCACATTTATTGTATGGTTTAATTTTCTCGATATTGGACTGGGCAATGGTCTTCGGAATCGTTTTGCTGAAGCAACGGCACTTGGTAAAAATAAACTGGCCCGTGTATATGTCAGCACCTCGTATGCATTTATCGGGATAATAAGTATATTATTACTTGTAGCCTTTCTTCTGGCAAGTGAGTATATCGATTGGAACAAAGTTTTCAATGCTCCCCTTGATTATAAAGTTGAGCTAAAAGCCGGAGTGCGCATTGCCTTTAGTTTCTTCTGTCTTCAATTTTTTGTAAAACTAATTAATACCATTCTTACTGCCGATCAAAAGCCGGCACTGGCGGGCTATTTTAGTACCATAAGCAGTGTCCTGGTGCTTCTTAGTGTTTGGTTACTCTATAAGAAACTTACCGGAACGCTTGTTATTATTAGCTATGTAACCAGCATTAGTAATTTCATCGTTCCCGCGGTAGCTTCAATTATTCTTTTTAGGGGGAGTTATAGCTATGTGGCACCTGCCCTTTCGCACATTCGGTTTTCGGTATTAAAAGATATACTTTCGCTGGGCGTTCAGTTTTTTGTTATTCAGGTTGCAGCTATTATTATCTACTCGATTAATAACATGCTCATCAGCCATTTATTTTCACCAACAGAGGTAACACCATTTCATATTTCTTTTAAGTATTTCTCGGTAATTACTATGGTCTTTACTATTGTCATAACTCCTTTTTGGTCGGCCATAACCGAAGCAAGAGCAATTAATGATATTGCCTGGATTAAAAGGGTTATGAAAAAACTAATGAAACTGTGTATGTTGGTTTCAATACTTGCCATTTTAATGGTTCTGGTTGCACCCTGGATTTATAAGCTTTTGGTAGGTAGTGAGATCAAAATTCCCTACATGCTCTCTGTGGTGATGGGAGCATATGTAGTGGTAATGGCATGGAATTCCATTTTTTCCAGCTACCTGAATGGGGTTGGGAAATTAAAAATTCAATTAATTAGCGCCATTGGTGGAGCTGTAGTATATATACCATTGGCTGTTTTATTTGCCTCACAATTTAATATGGGAATTACAGGTATTGCATTAACCGGATTGGTATTGAACGTAGTTTCTGCCTTATGGTCTCCCTATCAGTACTATTTATTAATTAATAATAAAGCGAAGGGGCTCTGGAACAGGTAAAAAACATATTGATTTTAACTTCCTATACAAATGCTGGAAAAAGTGATGTTGCTTTTTCACTATTGACAGGTTTTATCAACAAGGGATATAAGGCTCATATTGTTACACCTCATATTCATCTGCCTGAAAAGGACATTAGTGCTTATAGTATTTCGCAAAATAGTATTACCATCACAGTACGGAGAATAAAATTGTTACTGAATGGTATAATTAAGGGTATTAAAGTTAATGATCGTTACTATTTCCAGGATAAATACGAAGTGGCAACTTTGTAT
>DNTK01000091.1 GCA_003508755.1 Bacteroidales bacterium
TGCATCAGTTGGCATCGAGAGCAAAGGTGGCGATGTTGAGACTGTTTATAATAAATACATAACCGAGAGTTATGTCATTAAACCCTCCGGCGAAATTGTTGAGGGCGTTTCAGCTTTTACGGTAGACCTTAAAAAGGAGCTTGCCAAAATTGAGAAGATCAATAGCTTAAAAGGAATGCTTGAAGAAAAACGCACCAGTCCTTTTAAGAATTTTTTAATTGGTATTTTCGGTCAAAAAGAAATCAACGCTTCCAGCATCGAAGCTGAGATTAAAAAGGAAGAAACGGACAGACTTCTCCCGGTATATGTTTGCCAGCATGACGACGGAAATACCTATTATATTTTTCCCTTACAAGGTAAGGGGCTGTGGGGACCCATTTGGGGATATGTATCACTTGAGTCGGATATGAATACCGTGTTTGGTGCCATCTTTGACCATAAAAGTGAAACACCAGGCCTTGGAGCCGAAATAAAAGAAAGCTGGTTTGGCGATGCTTTCAAAGGAAAGAAACTCTTTGCAGATGACTTGACCTTTAAATCAATAGAGGTCATAAAACCCGGCTCTAAGCCAACGTCAGATTATAATGTAGATGCCATCTCCGGAGGAACCATCACCAGTAAAGGAGTTGAGGATATGCTCATGAGCAACCTCGAGGGGTATATTGAATTTATGGAAAATAAAAGAAATTAAGATATGAACGAAAAAGAACCTTTGTTCTCATCGAAGAACCTCAAGCTTATTACCGACCCTGTTGGAACCAATAATCCAATTACGGTGCTAGTTTTAGGCATTTGTTCTGCTTTAGCTGTAACAGTTAAGCTCGAGCCCTCCATTGTAATGTCTATTTCAGTTTTGGCTGTGATGGCGGTTTCAAATGTTACGATTTCATTAATCAGAAACCTCATACCACCTCGGATTAGAATTATTGTTCAGCTGGTTGTTATTGCCAGTATGGTGATTTTGGTTGACCAGGTACTGAAAGCGTTTGCTTATGATGTAAGCAAGCAACTTTCGGTGTTTGTTGGACTCATCATTACCAATTGTATTATTATGGGCCGTCTGGAAGCTTTTGCATTGGGTAATAAACCATGGCCCTCGTTTCTTGATGGTATTGGAAATGCAGCCGGATACGGAATCATCCTCATAATTGTTGCTTTCTTCCGCGAATTCCTGGGTTCAGGAACCATCATGGGTTGGGAAGTAATGGATAAAATCGGCCTGTATAAAATTGGATACGCTGATAATGGTATGATGATACTGCCTCCCATGGCACTTATTACTATTGGTATTATAATTTGGGTACAAAGGGCCCGTAACAAAGAACTAATCGACGTAAGCTAGAAACACTATGGAAAATCTTGTAAATATATTCGTGAAATCAATATTTATCGACAACATGATTTTCGCATACTTCCTTGGTATGTGTTCTTATCTGGCTGTGTCGAAAACGGTAAAAACTTCAACCGGACTGGGCATTGCTGTAATCTTTGTTTTAGGATTTACAGTACCTATTAACTACTTAATCGAAAATTACCTGCTTAAACCGGGAGCCCTGGCATGGGCCGGATTACCCGATGTAGACCTTAGCTTTTTGTCTTTTATCATGTTTATTGCAGTAATTGCTTCGATGGTTCAGTTAGTTGAAATGATCATTGAGAAATTCTCTCCCGCGTTGTATGCATCGCTTGGTATCTTTCTTCCGCTAATTGCTGTAAACTGTGCAATTTTAGGAGGTTCTTTATTTATGCAGGAGCGTCAGTATAACAGCATTGCAGAAGCCACCTCGTTCGGACTTGGCTCGGGAGTAGGTTGGTTTCTCGCTATTGTAGGTATTGCAGCAATCAGGGAAAAAATTCGTTATTCTGCAATTCCGGCACCTTTACGTGGGTTGGGCATCACATTTATCATCACAGGATTAATGGGAATTGCTTTTATGAGTTTTATGGGGATTAAGTTGTAACAGAAAAACAGGAAATTGAATATGATAATTCTAGCATCAAACATCGGTACAATATTTGTCAGCATCGGCGTGTTTCTTACCATTATATTAATGTTGGTAGGTATCTTACTTTTTGCACGCAAAAAGCTAACACCTCAAGGTGAGGCTGTGATAAATATCAATGATGAAAACGATATTACAGTGTCACCAGGCAACACCATACTTGGAGCCCTGTCGAATAACGATATCTTTTTACCATCGGCGTGCGGCGGCGGTGGTACATGTGGTATGTGTAAATGCCAGGTAACCGATGGTGGCGGAACCATTCTTCCGACAGAGACCGGTTTCTTTACCCGCAAAGAACAAGCCAATGATTGGCGATTAGGCTGCCAGGTAAAAGTGCGTGGCGACATGAAAATACAGGTTCCCGAGGAAGTAATGGGAATTAAAAAATGGGAATGTGAAGTGGTTTCGAACCACAACGTAGCCACATTTATAAAAGAATTTGTTGTAAAACTTCCGGAAGGAGAAACACTCGATTTCAAATCTGGTGGTTACATACAAATTGATGTGCCGAAATACGAAGTTGACTTTAAAGACTTTGATATTGAGGAGGAATATCGAGACGAGTGGGATAAATTTAATCTTTGGGATTTAAAAATGAAAAATACCGAAGAAACCTATCGTGCCTACTCCATGGCCAACCACCCCGCCGAAGGGAATATCATTATGCTGAATATTCGGATAGCAACTCCGCCATGGGACAAAAACAGAGGTACATGGGCCAAGCTCAATCCCGGAGTTTGTTCTTCCTATATATTCTCTCTTAAACCAGGCGACAAGGTGACCATTTCAGGTCCTTATGGTGAATTCTTTATTCAGGATACGCAGACTGAGATGCTCTATATTGGTGGTGGTGCCGGTATGGCTCCATTGCGTTCGCATCTTTTCCACCTGTTTCACACCCTGAAATCAGGAAGAAAAGTATCCTATTGGTACGGTGCTCGCTCTCGTCGCGAAATTTTTTACGAAGAGCATTTTAGAGCCATTGAAAAAGAATTCCCTAACTTTAAATTTACCATTGCGTTGAGTGATCCTCAACCCGAAGACAATTGGGATGGTCCGGTTGGTTTTATTCACCAGGTAATTTATGATGAATACCTGAGTAAACACGAAGAACCGGAAGAAATTGAATATTACATGTGTGGTCCAGGCCCCATGGTAGGAGCAGTTAACAAAATGCTTTATGATTTGGGTGTATCTGACGAAAACATTTACTTCGACGATTTCGGTGCATAGTTCTTTACGTGGATGAAATTACAGCCGCCAAAATGAAAAGATTCATTCTGGCGGCTTTATTGTTTTGAAAACCGACAGTCTTTTCTATCTTCGTACTTGACTTTTTGATATGAAAAGAAGACAGTTTACCCCTATAGCCCTCATTTTTATTCTTGCATTTGCTTTGTTGCTTTTTTACGAACCTCCGACCGAGTACAAAGAAATTGCCGGATATGTACAGGGAACAACCTACCATATATCATACCAGGACAGACCAGGCAGGAACCTCCAACCGCGCATAGAGCAGCTACTTCACCGTTTCGATATGTCTTTGTCGACATACGAACCGGAATCAATAATTTCCAAGGTTAACAACAATGAAGAAAATGTTCGTCTCGATAAGTACTTTAAGACGGTATTTAACCGCTCGGAAGAAATATATCACCTCACATCCGGTGCTTTTGACATAACAATTGCACCCCTTGTGAATGCCTGGGGTTTTGGTCCCGAAGCTGCATTACAAATCGATAGTGCCATTGTTGACAGCCTAAAAACCATGGTTGGTATGCACAATATCACATTAATCTCGGGGAAAATAGCTAAAAAACATCCCGAAGTAAAGCTCGATGTAAACGGCATTGCTCAAGGATATTCTGTTGATATTGTGGCAGAATTTCTGGAGCGTAAGGGTATAACCAATTACCTGGTTGAGATTGGAGGAGAAATTATTGCCAAAGGAGTGAATAAAGAAGGAAATGCCTGGAGAATTGGTATTGATAAACCTGTTGATGATAATTTCTTACCAGGGAAAAACCTTCAGGCTATCCTGAGTATTTCGAATAAGGCACTCGCAACTTCCGGGAATTACCGTAAATATTATGAAAAAGACGGTCAAAAATATGTGCACAGCATAAATCCTGAGAGTGGATACCCGGTAAAAAATCGATTGCTTAGCACAACTGTTTTAGCCCGCGATTGTATGACTGCCGATGCTTTTGCAACAGCTTTTATGGTAATGGGCGTCGAAAAAAGTATTATGTTCCTGTCGAACCACAAAGAAATCGATGCCTACCTGATTTATAGTGATAAAGATGGTAACTATGTTACTTTTATGACTCCCGGCATAAAGGATAATCTTGTTAGTGTAGGCTTATAATCTGCAGAAAACTCAAAAATTTGTCAAAATCCTGATCAGACTGCTTTATTTATAATGCTTAGCATCCAGGAGCCGATTCACCAAAACTGGAAATGTCAAGCTTTAAGTTGGAAGGATTGATGTGTTTGGCGGCCAGTTTTCGCTTTGTTTCGCGGTATTTTCGACCTTCCTCACATTTCACACAATAAATACCCATAGAGCGCATGGTTTTGTTTTTACCTACTTCTGTTTCAGGAAAATTTCTTCCTTTAACAAAAAAGATATTCACACCCAATGCAAGAAATGAAACTCCTACCACTCCTATTGCCAATAATACAACTTCCATCTGTTATTAATTTAGTGCAAAGATAATTATTAAAAAGTTTTTATCAGATGCGTAACTTAGATATTATTCAAACTGATTTTAAATAAGGTTTCAAACCACTGACAAAGGTACATTCATTGTATATAAACTAAACAACCCGTAGATATTTTTGTTTCCTATTTGTATAATAAATACCGCATGAGCAGCACATTAAAAGAAACAGGTTTAACGAAAGACGAGGTATTAAACGACTACAAAATCGGCTGGCAAAGCCGCCAACTGAGCATTCTTGGCCGAAAGGAAGTGTTGACAGGCAAAGCAAAATTTGGAATATTTGGCGATGGTAAAGAACTTGCACAGGTTACTCTGGCTCATTTCTTTAAGAAGGGCGACTGGCGTTCAGGATATTATCGCGACCAAACCCTTATGCTTGCCACGCAAATGTTTACACTTGACGAATTCTTTCACCAACTATATGGCTCAACCAATACAGCACTGAATCCTTCCAATGGAGGTCGTTCGTTTAACAATCATTTTGGTTCACGAATTGTTACAGAACAAGGTGATTGGGTATCGCAAATCAAGCAAAAGAACACAGCTGCTGACTTATCACCTACAGCTGGCCAAATGCCCCGGTCGATCGGTTTAGCATTGGCTTCAAAACTCTACCGCGAAAATAAGGAGCTCAGCAAGAATAATCATTTTACAAATGGCGGCAACGAGGTAGTCTTTGCTTCCATTGGCGATGCCAGCACTTCCGAGGGGCATTTTTTTGAGGTATTAAACAGTGCAGGAGTTCTTCAAGTACCACTAGTAACATGCGTATGGGACGATGGTTATGGCATCTCGGTTGATAAAAGTAAACAAACCATAAAATCCAGCATCTCTGAAGCACTTAAAGGATTTGAAAAGAAGAAAAACACCAATGGTATACGCATATACAAAGCCAGAGGGTGGAATTATGCTGAGCTACTGAGTGTGTATTCGGAAGGTGTTAAGCATGCCCGCGAAAACCATGTTCCGGTACTTTTTCATATTGATGAGATCACTCAACCACTGGGACATTCAACATCCGGATCGCACGAACGGTATAAATCACACGAACGCCTCAAATGGGAAGAGGAATATGATGGTTTAAAAAAGATGCGTGAATGGATAATAAAAGAAAAAATCGCTTCTGCTGACCAACTGGATAGTCTTGAAAAACAGGCTGAGCAAGATGTATTGGAGGCAAAAAGGAAAGCCTGGAAATCATTCAGAGCCGTAATTAATACGCAAAAAGAATCCCTTCTGCAAATAATTAAAGGAAAAAGCTGCCAGTGTAAACAGGAAAAGATTGATAAATTATCTATTCTCTCAAGAAATCTGGAGCAGATAAAGAACCCTATACGCCGCGATGTAACTTCCACGGCACGTAAACTGCAACGTTATATTTGTTCCGACTGCCCCGCGCGCGAAAGTTTTCAGGAGAAATTAAAGGACTGGATTGCCCTAAACCGGTTCGAGCATTTTGAACAATATAGTTCAAGTGTTTATTCCGAAAATGAAAAATCGGTGCTTCTACAAAAAGAAATAAAACCAGAATTTTCTGACAACCCGGAGGAAGTTCCCGGACGTTTGATTATTCGTGACAACTTTGATAAACTCTTCGAGAAACATAAGAACCTGGTTGCGTTTGGCGAGGATGTTGGAAAAATAGGTGGCGTAAATCAGACTTATGAAGGATTGCAGGAAAAATTTGGAAAGCACAGGGTATTCGATACCGGCATTCGTGAAACTACTATCATGGGTAAAGGAATTGGATTGGCCCTGCGAGGTTTCAGACCAATAGCCGAGATCCAATACCTCGATTATTTGTTGTACGGCCTTCAGACCCTTAGTGACGATTTAGCCACATTACACTGGCGAACAGCTGCCGGACAGTCAGCACCCCTCATCATAAGTACCAGAGGACACAGGCTCGAAGGAATCTGGCATGCTGGCTCTCCCATTGGAATGATTATTAATGCACTCCGCGGAATATACTTGTGCGTGCCACGAAACATGACACAAGCTGCCGGTTTTTACAACATGCTGCTGGAAGGAAACGATCCGGCCATCGTCATTGAACCGTTAAACGGCTACCGCTTAAAAGAAAAGCTACCACAAAACCTGGGAGATTATAAAATTCCATTGGGTATGCCTGAATTCATGAATCATGGCGATGATGTTACAGTAGTTACCTATGGCTCGAGTGTTAGGGTAGCTCATGAAGCCGTTAAGCAACTTGAAGAGGTAGGTATTTTTATAGATTTAATAGATGTGCAAACTTTGCTTCCTTTTGATATTAATGAGGTTATTGTGGAATCCATAAAACGGACCAATAAGGTTATTTTTATGGACGAAGATGTACCGGGAGGTGCTTCGGCTTACATGATGCAAAAAGTTCTTGAGGAACAAGGGGGATTTGAGTTTCTTGAGCTGGCCCCAAAAACATTAACGGGCAGAGATCACCGTCCGGCGTACACTTCCGATGGTGATTACTATTCGAATCCCATTGCCGACGACTTATTCGAAATGGCCTATGAAATGATGCATGACATACATCCCGAGAAATTTCCAAGACTCTTTTAATTATTTGCAAGCTTTTATATCTTTAATAAAAAACTATTCCAGCATGAAAAAAATAACAACACTCCTGTTTCTCGGTCTGTTTCTATCCCTGAGTATACTTGCCCAGAAAATTGAAATAACCCCCCAGTATGGTTATCATTTAAACAGTAAAGCGCATTATTATCAGGGAACAATTTCGGTAAAAGACAATCCTACCTATGGACTAACCATTGGTGTGCCCCTTGCTTATAATTTATATGGCGAGTTTAGTTACTCCCGTTCTGATTCGAAAGCAGATTTTTTTGCTACGCGCCCTGATTATACAGATGATAGCTTTGAAATGGCCAGCAATTATTTTATGCTGAGCGGGGCCAAGCAGGTAGGAACAGATAAGGTTGCAGGCTTTGGCGGCTTACAGCTCGGAGCAGCATGGTTCGATTCAAAGACTTCTCGCATTAACGATGTATGGCGGTTTGCTGTTGGACTGGGTGCAGGTGCAAAATTATACCTGAACGATCGGATAGGTATTCGGCTGCAGGGCAGGTT
>DNTK01000382.1 GCA_003508755.1 Bacteroidales bacterium
CCTGAAGATCGCTTGACTCAAATAAAAGCTGAAGCGATTCGCCAAGAGACAATGCAATATGAAAAACCATTGTCAGATGATGAATTAATTGAATTGAAAGACGAGCAAAATATCTTGTCTTTACGTCTTTTCAGACTTGAAAAGAAGAAAAAGAAATTCATGGAGCAGCATAAAAACGAAAAGAAGCCTGTTGAAATCAAACAGAAAGAAGTTTTGACTGCTATGGATACAAGAACTATCAGTGTTGAAGGTGATGTATTTCTTGTTCCTGATCATGATAAAAAAATGATGTATTATGTTGATGGTGAGGGAAATATTATCCAAGCCAGGGCCTTACTGCAAGATGAAAGGCAGATGCATATAATTGATCCTTCAGTAATTTTAAACAAAGCATTCAATGGATAACAAAAAATTAAATATCGAAGCAAAGTTTGACGGCAATGAAATTCAAATTGTTGAAAGACGAGGTCTTGATTCAAAGCCTATGAAAGGAGTCGAAATCAAAGGACTGATATCAGCACCATATGATTTCATAAAAAAGAAACATCACGTGTATGAAGTTTCTGATTCTTTTTTGTTGATTGATGAATCAAACCGGAAGTTGATACTGGAATTAAATACCAGTAATCCTTACTCATCAAATATTGTGTATGGTCAACTTGAATTCGGCAAAATGTATCGTCAAATTGGTGTGAACTCAAAAAATTACACCATTGACACTTTAAGGGAATTTGTCCAGATGAATCCACATTTTTTTCCTGATCAAAAAATACGAAAAGAAATCCTCAGGAAATTATGGGACTTTAAAGCTCAATTCAATACCAAAGTTGAAAACATGGCTGATCTCCAGGCTGGTAAAAGAAAGGTTGCACTTGAAAAAAGCGTCGCCGGAGAGTTAGATATTGTAAAAACTTTTCAAGTTCAAATGCCAATGTTCACTGGTGATGATGTTGAAGTTTTTGATGTAGAACTATTTTTGCAGGTTGCAAATGATGAAGTTCAAATACAATTGTTTAGTGAGTCTTTAATTTTGAAAGAGCACGAGGCAATTGAAAGAAGAATGAAACTTGAATATGAAAAAATTTCAAGGGTATTTGATTGCAGCCAGGTAAAGATTTAATTTATTAAAGATGATAAGAACTGGAGGCTTTGGGCCTGATCCTAAACCAGAAAAGCAAGAAAAGAAATCCACAAAATGGATAAAACCACGGTCACAGAAAAAAGAACGCCTTGAGCGCAAATACAATAAAAGGCGGATTGTATGGATTGAAGATAAAAATTGTGCGGTTTATCATGACCGGAAAGCTGCACAAATTCACCATATGATGGGACGTGTTGGTTATGCTGATGACTGGGCAAGGGAACGTGATTTACCTTTGTTATTAGATGAAAGGTACTGGCTTCCAGTTTCTTTTGATGGTCACCGTCAAATAGAACATAATCCAGATTGGGCAAAACTGAATGGATATTCAATTGAAAGAACAAACGTCAGAAAAGTTTAATTTTGTTTTGTAGGTATATAATTTAATTATATTTTTACATAAACAACTAAACAATAAAGCGATGAAAAGACAAGAATTTCACAATTGGGTATTTGATCAACACTTAGATCTGGTACAAGATGATGTTTTCAACGTCCACAGAGTAAGCACAAATTTTATGGTTAATCCAGATAGTGATTTAGAAGAGGTACAGATGGAAAATTCTGGATTGTTTTTTGGTTGGTTTAATTGTTTCAACCAAAATGTAATGGATACGCCAGCACGTTGTCGACAATTATACATGCAACTTTGTAATAATTAATATCATGATTAGCAATTACGATAAATGGTTGACAACGCCACCTGAGCAATATCCATCAGATGATTGGTATGAATCAGTAGAAGAGGAAATGACTGAAGAGTTTTGGTTACATCACGAGAACGTTTTTTTGGAAAGTGGCACATACAATAATTGGATGTTGAAACTTTGTAATAAAAGGGAGGGTATGGATTTTGATAAAGAAGGTTATCCTATAAAAGTAGGATATATGACTGCTCAATTGGCAGCAAAAATCGTTCAAAGGGCTCATAAAATTTATTTCGAAAATAAAAAATTATGAGAATCAATCAAAAAAGAATAAATATTACAATGTCAGAATTTTATCCTGATCCTATAAAAGTTGCAAAAGAAGTCAATCAAAGTTATAAAATTGATGGATTGGCATTTATCAAAAAGTGTCTGATTGGCCATCTTCATACATTTCACCTTGCTTATGATACAGGAGTAGATTTATTGGAAATTGATTATACTGCATACCTTAACACAATTAAAGCATTGGAGGAATTAAAAGTTGAATTCAAACATAGGAAAGAAGAAATTAAATACAGCTATTTAAAAAAATTCGGTTATGTCCCATCTTAATCAAAAAATTGGAAAATTAGCCAAACAGATATTCACCAATTGGATGTTATCTCAGGGCAAAGAATTACAAGTTACACAGAGCGGCCTTTTAGTCCACGGCAAATCAGCTTATAGAGTATCAGCAAAAGTATCAACCAAGCTTCATAATCACGACCATTGTGTGACTGGCATAAATGAAGAAAGGCTTGAAAAATTTGCTTCAAAATGCAATCAAGTTTTCAGAACTGGTTTTTTAGTTTTTATTGATTGCATGTCACGTCAAATGAAAATGATTTCAGTCGAAGATTGGTATAATGGTTTTGAGTTTATTGGATTGAAATATCCAGTAACTCACCTAAGTCATGTTGGGGGAAGAATAAGTTATTCTGAATCAAGCCATATTCCAACTGTTTATGAATTAAGCAAAGAAGAGGCTGATGAATTACGGAGTTTGACAATACTGAATAAAAGTAATAAAGGCCAAATTGTTATGTTTACATAAATTTTGTAAATTTAAGAGCTTTGTTGTTTAATTGTATGCTTCACAATTGGGGCCGTAGAAATACGGTCCCTTTCATTGTCCTAAAAATTTATTTGCTTTTTATAAGTTTAATTCGTTAAATTTGTTCAATTAATTGAAAGGACAATGAAACGAGGTACAGTAAAATATCTTGAAGGAAGGTATAAATGCTTTCTTCTTGATGTGGTAAATTTTTATCGAGCGAGGGTCTTACGTATAGATGATGGAAAAGTGTATAATGTCAGTTTAAAAGATCTTTATCAAATGCCATACTGATATTGTTTAATTGTATATCCTATGTTTATTGATTAAACAGGTACCCAGCCTGTTTTTTTTATGAAAAATAATTCATTTTTTTTATTAAATGTTTTGCAAATATGTAATTTAATTATATTTTTACATAAACAATTAAACAATAAAGCAATGAAAT
>DNTK01000528.1 GCA_003508755.1 Bacteroidales bacterium
ATTAGGAAAGGTGGATGATATCTCACATGATTCAAAAATTAACCGAACACGACTAATTGATGAAACCGATATTCAAATAAATGCGATGGAAGAGGAAGCCGATTTTCCATTTATTACAGGCGGAGAATGGGTGGTGGATGCTTTGTTTGGTTCAGGACTCTCGCGGCCCTTATCAGGCTTGGCTAAAGAATTGGTGCAGTACATAAATGATAGCGCAAAAACAGGTCTCATCGCAGTGGATATTCCCAGTGGTTTGTTTGGAGAAGATAACACAGATAATGATACCAATGCTATTATTAAAGCCAATTTTACGCTTAGTTTCCAATTTCCTAAACTGGCTTTTTTCATGTCTGATAATTTTGAGTATGTTGGCTATTGGGAAACACTTTCCATTAGTCTGCATGAGGAAGCCATAAAAGAAACGGAAACAACATTCTATACACTTGAGCAGGGAAAGGTGGAAAGTTTGGTGATTGTCCGTCCTAAATTTGCACATAAGGGTACTTTCGGACATGTGCTTGTGGTAGCTGGAAGTTATGGTATGATGGGGGCTGCTGTGCTGGCTACAAGAGCGGCTGTTGCTTCAGGTGCAGGGTTGGTCACTGCGCATGTTCCCCGATTCGGCTATGAAATTATGCAAAGCTCTGTTCCGGAATCGCTCATATGTCTTGATGAATCAGATTTAATTTTTACCGAAGTGAACCATCTCGAAAGGTACACGGCCATTGCTGTGGGGCCAGGGATAAACACCAAGACAAACACCGTTAGAGCCATGAAAGATTTGATTGATAAAGCAGAAGTTCCAATGGTAATAGATGCTGATGGAGTAAATATCTTGGCACAAAACAAAGAATGGATGAATACGCTCTCTGAGAATACAATAATAACGCCTCACCCAGGAGAATTTGATCGCCTAACACATAAGCATAGCTCACATCACGAGCGGATTTTGACTCAAATTGAATTGTCAAAGAAGAATAAAATAGTCGTTGTACTGAAAGGAGCCCATACCAGTATTTCATTGGCTGATGGAACCGTGTGGTTCAATACAACCGGAAATCCCGGAATGGCAAAAGGCGGAAGTGGCGACGTACTAACCGGCATTATTTCATCGTTATTAGCTCAGGGCTATTCTTGCGAAGATGCAGCCATGCTGGGTGTATTTATTCATGGCAGGGCAGGGGATATTGCACTCGAACGAAAGGGGTACCATGCATTAACTCCTTCCGATATGATTAATAACCTGGGAAGAGCTTTTAAAAATTTAGAATAATATGACAAAACAACCAATTGGATTAGCATTAGTTTTGATTATCGCACTTTCATCCTGTACTACCGGTTATATAGTGACCACAAACTTGCACGATTTAGCCAGTTTTGAAGAAAAGGGACACTTCTATACATTGCCTCAGACAAGAATTTTAGTAAGTGTGTTTGCAGAAAAAACCGAATTTATTCCCGGACCTTATCATAAATATGCAAAAAGCTACCTGGGAATTGAGGGTGCTAAGTCGCTTTCGTCCTTTAGCTATAACATTCAGGATATACAGCTTACAACACAGTCTGTTCCGGATCCGGATTATTGCTATTCTGTACGTGATGAAAACTATCATAAAGTTGAATCGATTATTACTGATTTGCAATCCAGAGGGTTAATCAGTAAAGAAAATCCTTACCAGCTCGTTAATGATAATATTGATGAAGTTGACTTTGGTGATGCAATTGAGTTCACCGACTTAACAATAAAACCTTTCTTTTCCAACGAATTGAAAGAGAATTCAAAAGGTAATACTTTAACCGATAATGATTTACCCTTATGGCATAAACAGGTTAAACCAAAAACACTTGAGGAAAAAGCTCAGGAGGCAGCATTGTTTATTTTTAAGATTCGTAAAAGACGGTTTAAGCTTTTAGCCGGACAGTACGATGTTTTTCCCGAGGAGCAAGCTTTAGCAACAAGTGTCAGAGAATTAAACAAGCTTGAAGAAGAATATTTGGCTTTATTTATTGGGAAAGAAGTAAAATCCACTATCTCGAGAACCTACATTATGGAGCCCGATGAAAATGAAAAGCTACAACGTTTTACACTTTTACGTTTTTCCGAGGAAACTGGTTTTCATTCTGCCGGTGGAAGAATAGGCGAAGCAATTATTTTACAATTAACCGATTTGGAAACAAATGCCAACTTGACACAAATGGGAGGGGCCCAATTTAGTGCACAAAATAACAACATTCTTCTGGTGCGTTTACCTGACCGGGCAAATGCCAAAATATTTTATGGAAGCTATGAGGTGCTTGAAACGGAAATACCTGTTTATCAATTCGGAGCCCTGGTACCAAAGTATGTAGCACCGGTAAAACACGGGTTATTCAGTAGCTTCTAAAGGAGAAGTGTAGGTAGCTGACCATGCATCAAAGGCCAGTTCTTTGTAGTGTTCGCCATTGATATAATTCATAACCTTATCAAACTGAGGAGCTTTTGTATAACCGGGCAATGAAGTAATAATATTCATATTCTCATCAAGAAATACAACATACGGATAACCTGTTGCCCCTAATGCTGCAGCTAATTGATGGCTGCCGCGACCTCCCTGACTAACAAACTTAAATGTTGTACCCAGAATATTTACATCTTCGCGTTGCTCTGCATTAAACTTTACCGCATAGAAATTTTCATTCAGGTAATCGGCTACCACCGGTTGCATAAAGGTGTTTTTCTCCATTACCTTGCACCATTTGCACCAATCGGTATATACATCGATCATTATTTTCCTTGGGTTCGTTTTGTTCAGTTCCACGGCTTCCTCGATGGTGTGCCATTTTACATCCTGGGCATTAAGAACAAACACAGAAAATGTCAATACGGCTGCTAATAGTAAATTTCTCATAGTTATTTTATATATCCACATCTAAAACGCAAATGTAAATAAAAAGTTGCAAGCACGCTTGTTAATGTGTCGTTAACGTTTTTCTATCTTTCCTTCGATTGAAAACCTGCTGCTAAAACAACATTTTAACAAACTATTTATGACAATAGTTTGCAGGAATTTAAAATCAAGAACATATCTTAGCTATTCTTACCTTTAATGAAAAACAGGATACAATGGGAAAAGAAATTACAAAAATACTGCCACGAAATCTTTGGAAACATTTTTATGCCTTTACACAAATACCCAGGCCTTCGAAGCATGAGGCGCAGGTTGTAAAATACATCGAAGATTTCGCTAAGGAATATAACTTAGACTACGTTATCGATGAGGTTGGAAATATTCTTGTTTCAAAACCACCATCAAAGGGAAGAGAAAGTGTGTCCGGAGTGGTGCTTCAATCGCATGTGGATATGGTTCCACAGAAGAACAGCAATAAAACGCATAATTTCGAAACCGATCCTGTCGAGACTATAATCGATGGAGAGTGGCTAAAGGCAAACGATACCACCTTAGGTGCTGATAATGGCATAGGGTGTGCTGCTATGCTCGCTGTTTTGGAAGCCGATGATATTGATCATGGCCCGATAGAAGCTTTGTTTACTATAAACGAGGAGGCAGGAATGGAGGGTGCCTTTGGTCTGAAATCAGGTCTTCTAAAGGGCCAGATTCTTCTTAATCTCGATTCGGAGGATGAGGGTGAACTGTTCGTTGGTTGTGCCGGTGGAATAAACCTGCAGGCAAAAAGTAATTTTGAAACAGAAGCACCACAATCCGGAACAGGATTGGAAATTACTGTAAGCGGACTAAAAGGAGGTCACTCCGGCCTTGATATAATTCTTGGACGGGGCAATTCCAACAAGCTTTTAGGCCGACTTTTATGGTCTGCAATAAATAACTCACCGATTCAATTGGCACAATTGAAAGGCGGTGATTTGCGCAATGCTATTCCTCGCGAAGCAAAAGCTACAATAGTCATAGGGAACGAATTTGAGAATGATTTCCGGAATTTTGTTTCCCGGTTTACCGATGTTATCAAAGCAGAACTAAAACATACCGAACCCGATCTAAGCATCGAGATCAGAACGGTTGACAGGCCTGAACAGGTACTTACAGAAAAAGAAGCTGAAAGGCTTGTCGGAATGCTTAATGCCGCACCAAATGGGGTGATTCGCATGAGCAGCGATATGGAAGGTGTTTGTGAAACCTCGCTGAACCTTGCTATCGTAGAGATACTCGATGGTAAAGCCGAATTCTTTTACCTGATTCGTAGTTCGGTGGATAGTGCTAAATATGCGGTGGGCGAGCAGGTGACAGCTTTGCATAAATTGCTGGGGTGTGAGGTAGAATACAGCGGCGATTATCCCGGATGGCGACCAGATACTTCATCATTTATTCTACAAACATGCCGAAAAGTATATTCCGAATTGTTTGGGCAAGAACCCGGAATGTTGGCGATCCATGCAGGACTCGAATGCGGTATCATTGGCGGTAAATATCCTGGTATGGATATGATTTCGTTCGGACCAACCATTCGTTTTCCTCACTCACCCGATGAGAAGGTGCATATCGATTCGGTTGGTAAATTCTATAAATTTCTTAAAGCTACTTTAGAGGCTATTCAATAACGTGTTTCATTAAGCCATGAAAGTGATTAAATTGTTGGCCCTTTTGGTTTTTCCACTGGGGCTTTCAGGACAAATTCCTGAAGGGTATTACAATGCTGCAGAAGGTAAAACCGGGTATGAGCTTAAAACGGCATTACATAACATTATTAAAGAACATACAAACAAGGGCTATAGTGCTTTATGGGGTTTTATATCTATAAATGACCTGGATATATATTATGAAAATGACGGTTCAGTTTTAGATATATATTCTGAAAACCCTACCGGACCTGATGCCTATAATTTTATAGAAAGCTCTGACCAGTGTGGCAATTACAGTGGTGAAGGAAGCTGTTATAACCGGGAACATTCTTTCCCCAAAAGTTGGTTTGGAGGTAGTATTAATCCCATGTATGCCGATGTGCATCATATTTTTCCTACCGATGGGCAGGTGAATTCATATCGGGGCTCGTACCCCTATGGAAATGTTACATCCCCAACGCTAACAACACAAAATGGCAGCAAAAGGGGCAATTCCTCTCATCCTGGCTATTCAGGCGTTGTATTCGAACCTATCGATGAGTTTAAAGGGGATGTGGCCCGGGCACATTTTTATATTGCTACCCGTTATCAGGATGTAATTACGGGCTGGGAGAATAATTCTTCAAGCAGCAATGCAGTGCTTAATGGCACTTCAACTAAGGTTTTTGAAGACTGGGCCCTCGAAGTATTGCTCGATTGGCATAAAAGCGATCCTGTAAGTGAAAAGGAAATAGCCCGAAATAATGCCGCTTACAGCTATCAGGGTAACCGGAACCCTTTTATCGATTATCCGGAATTTATATCCTGCATATGGGAAAGCATTTGTTCCGATACCATGGTACCCCATGATACCATTAATACTGCCTGCAAGGATGTTTTTTTTCCGCAAAGCATTGATTATCCGGTTTGGAGCCAGGAGCTAATGTACATTAACCAAGGGTCTTCCGACACAGTTTTTTCATCTTCTATTTACAGCCTTATCGGCGATACAACTATTCTGGAAATAGATTATTCAAAGCTGTATTCCCTGGCATCGAATATTATTACCTTACAGGGAGCTACCTACCAAGGAGCAATCAGAAGCGATTCCTGTGGATATGTTTATTACATGGCTCAGGGAGAGGATGAGTTGGTTTTATATGACTTTTCTAAAGAGGAAAACGATACCCTGCAGGTAGATTATAGCAATAATATTGCCGTTGAATCTATTGCTGAAGAAACTATGTTAAATAGTGAGAAAAGAAATCGGTATACCTTTTATGCAGCATCTGCTATGGCTGATTGGATTGAAGGAATAGGAAGTTTAGAGGGGATATTAAGTCCGATAACAGCCTATCCTGCCGAGGGGATTTACCTTAGTAAATTACTTTGCTTTTTGCAAAACGGTGAGGCTGTTTACAAAGGCACTTACGGAACTTGTTTTCCGGAATATACTCATAATAAAGTTTTGCACGCGCATAATCCGGTTTCGGTCTCACCCATGCCTGCTTCAAACTACCTTTATGTGAATATCGATGGTGAAAATCAAGGTGAGTTGCATCTGTATGCATTTTCTGGTAAGAAAATACTCACCCAGTCGGCAAATACCTCCGAGACTCGAATAGATGTTGCTGATTTACCTGCAGGGGTCTATTTTCTGCGTTATGTACCTATTAAGCAAAGCAGTAATTTTGTTAAAAAAATAGTCATTCTATAGCAGCTCTTTGTACTTAAAATTCAGTAAAATAGCACTTCTCTATTGGAAGAATAACTGCAGTAAGTTACATTTGCACAAATTTAAAAATATGAACATGCGTATTATTTACCCCTTAGTTCTAACATTTTTTCTGCTGACTTCCTGCCATTCGGAAGTTCAACTCTCTGAAAATACCAGCTATACGTTTAGTGAAAATATCTTAACCATTAATACAGAAGGGAGCAGTTACCAGGTACTGGCTGTCGATGAGGACATTGTGAAAGTTTCCTATTCCGATAGCATTACCTACAGCAACCGTGTTTATGGTCCCATTCTAACCAAGGTAATAAAAGCGGAATTAAAACAAGAAGGGGATGTGCTTGTTTTCTCTACCAACAATGTCAGGGTTGAAATAACTACCGATCCTGTAAATTTCTCATTTTATGATAAAGAAAGCGGCTTAAAACTCCAAGAGGATAAAGGGTATCATCGCCGCGATGATTTAACTGCATTTAGCTACAAGCTTAAAGATGATGAAGCAATTTATGGAACAGGATCCCGTTCGATTCCTCAAAACCGCAGAGGGTACAAATTCCAATGTTTCAATCAAGCAAATTATGGCTACGGTGTCGGAGCAGACTTCTTAAATTATTCGGTTCCGGCTTTTGTATCTTCAGAAAAATATATGGTACTGATCGATAACCCGGCACGTGCATGGTTTGATATTGGCAAAGAAAAGAAAGATGTGCTGGATTTTGCAAGTACTGGCGGGAATATGGCTTATTACTTTATCAATGGGCAGGGGTATGATGAAATTTTGTCAAAATATGGTTTGCTCACAGGAACTCAGCCATTGCCCCCAATCTGGGCCTTTGGTAATTTACAATCGCGGTTTGGGTACAGAAATCAACAACAAACCGACTCTGTGGTAACAGCTATGCTCAATGCAGGATTTCCTCTGGATGCAATTATTATTGATATTTATTGGTTTGGTGAAGAATTACAAGATGGTTATATGGGTAATCTTTCTTGGGATAAAAAGAATTGGCCAAATCCTGATAGCATGATAAAAGTTTTTGCGGATAAGGGAGTTAAAACCATCACTGTCTCTGAACCTTTTGTGACTCGCAAATCTAAGAACTTTGAATACTTATCGGAGAACAAACTACTTGGTTTAGACAGTGCCGGAAAAACCATGACCATGCCTTACTTTTATTTTGGCGATGCTGGTCTTATCGATATTTTTAAGCCAGAGGCCCGCAATTGGTTCTGGCAGCAATATAAAAGAGAAAAGGAACGTGGTATTGCCGGATGGTGGGGCGATTTAGGAGAGCCCGAAGTGCATCCTGATGATATGGTTCATGTGAATGGTCTGGCCAAAGAAGTTCATGGTATATATGGTCACGAATGGATAGCAACCTTATATGAGAATTATGAAAAAGATTTTCCCAACGACCGTTTATTTAAGCTGGGAAGGGCCGGATATGCGGGTTCACAGCGTTACGGATTGTTACCCTGGTCGGGTGATGTTGCCAGAAACTGGTCGGGTTTTCAGGCACAGAATGAAGTTATGCTGGGCATGAGTATGTCAGGATTACCATATATGCATTCCGATGCGGGAGGTTTCGCGATGTTTCCCCGTGACTCCATCCTTTATATTCGCTGGCTGCAATATTCTGTTTTTACACCGATATTCAGACCTCATGGTGATCCAAATGCTCCGGCCGAGCCAATCTTTTACCACCAAAAGGTACAGGATATTGTTAAAAAGTCAATCGAACTCAGATATGCCCTGCTTCCCTATAATTATACCTTAGGCTGGAAAACACAACAAACAGGTCAACCCATGGCGCAGCCTATGTTCTTTGCATTCGAGGAACAAAACTTTAGCGATAAACTTAGTGATCAGCATATGTGGGGCGAAGACCTCCTGGTAGCTCCTATTTGGAAGAAGAAATCTGCGAAAAGAGACATCGTACTTCCGGAAGGCGATTGGTACGATTTTTATAATTATTCGCACGTGGAAGGCGGAGATAAAATTACTGTTGAGGTGTCCGATGATG
>DNTK01000537.1 GCA_003508755.1 Bacteroidales bacterium
GTTGTAAGTATTCGTATCGGTGTAAATCTTTAAGCTTGGAGTTTTGTCTGCATGAAAAGGGCATTTTAACATGCCGTTCTTATCAGGTTTTAAATTGTACCGTTGCAAAACGGTGCTTATCTGCAGGCGGGTTTTTAGTTCGGGGAGTTGCATTGTTAAAAAGTTTTTTAGTTCCTTAAACGAAACAAAGGAAGTAATAATAGGAATTTTAACCAAGTTAGATTCGTATGCGTTATTAACAATACGACACCTTTCTCTTTAAATTCAGTGTATTTTAAGGTATCTTTGTGTTGATAAATTCCTTTAAATAATCAAATATGTCTAGTTTAGGAGAGAGGATACAGGAGCTTAGAAAACAAAAAGGTATTGCCCAGCAAAAACTTGCCGAGCTTATCGAGGTTTCCAAAAGTATGATTAACCGTTACGAAAACAAGGGCGTACAGCCTCCGGCCGATATTCTTAATAAAATAGCCAACATTCTCGACACTTCTGTAGATTACCTGATTAACGGCAACAAAGACGAGAAAGCGAAAGCCTCTCTAAAACAAACAGAACTTTTAAATACATTTAAAGAGATTGATGCAATGCCGGAAAGTGAGCAAAACCAGTTACTCCATTACATTCACGCTTACATTAGGGATTTTAAAGCCAGGCAGGCTTATGCTTCGTAAAAATAACAAAGCCCTGCATTGCTGCAAGGCTTCTTATTTATCTGAGTTATTTTATTAATATCAGTCTATTATTCACAAGGTTGGTTTGTTGTTGAATACATAAGTCCAGTTTCAATGATTAGCCTTTTTCTTTTCAACTTTTTATTCATTACCGAAATTATATTGTCAATGTACTTGTTATAACAATTCTCTATTTTATATTCAACAGTTTCACTTTCTGTTTTTATAGTAATATCCCAAGCAAAACCATCAAGCATACCAGAATTAAAGTTTGCACTAGTATTATTGTAAGCTTCTAGTAACTGATTGGCTTTATCAGTTATTAACTCATTTCCATTACTCTTAATTCTTTTAGAGGCAATTAACCTAAAAGTGTTTCCTTCCTTACTTTTATAAACCTTTAATCTATTTCCCGCATATTTATACTTAGCTTTTGCCCCTGTCATAACGTTGGTAAACTCAATTTCAACCGCTATATCATTATTATACTGGGCTTCACTATTTATGCAAATGAAAACGAGAAGGTGAAATATAATTATTCTCATGGCTTGATTTGTTTAAAACTCTTAATGATGTATTTCTTAGTTCTGTAATTCTTAATCACATGCTTTTTAAGAGCCTTATCTGTCATTAGACGGTAACCGCTTGATCCTGTGTGCTTATTATAATAACTTCCAAACTTAAAACCTTCGTATTCATCCATATAGTCATAACCAACAGGGTCAGTATAGCTGTTTTTAACGGGGTTATGTCCGCTAAAATTAAATTCACCAGCTAAATAACCCATGCCATGACGTGATTCATGCACTATAGTTTGCCCTTGTTTTGCTCCGAGAAAGAAACTGGTTTCATATCTATTAGTTGTCGAATTCCATTTCGAGCCACCACCTGATTCAACAATAGTTCCATCCGCTTTTTCCACGGGGGTAAATCCCGAATAGTGAAACATCTCTGTACTTGGATCTGAAACATAGTCTAACATAGAATTTACTAGTGAAATCTCTCCTAATGCTTTTGCTTGTCTTTCAGCTTTTCTTTCTAATCGATTACTGCTAATGTTTTTATTCCACTTATCCATTGTTTTATCAAGTTTCTTCTGTGCTTTGGCCTGAGCTTTTTCTGCATTGTTCTTAGTATCAATAAAAGCTTGTCTAGTGGCAGCATTTGAGAAGCTTGTATCAGCTCCATCAGGATCTATTAGTAACATTGGATTATTCAAGCAATAATTGTAAGGTGAATAGCTAAAGTGGTTTTCAGTGTGTGGGTCAATAACGTTCCAACGAGCGATTGCTGGATCGTACATTCGCCAGCCGTAATCGTAAAGTTCAGTATCTTCCTGCATTTCCTTGCCACCGAATAAATATTTGTTGTCGGAACCCAATTGTTGCACAGGTTCCTGGCGCATGCCGAATGGATAGTAGTCCGTAGCCTGCACCAGGTTGCCGGTTTGGTCCATTACCACGCGGGTATTGCCCAGGTGGTCTTTTAAGTTGTACTCGTAGCTGTATGCACCGCTGTTAACCATTACACGCCCTTCGGGTGTAAGTATATATGCCAAAGAACCATCTTCGTAAACAAAGTTACCGATATATTCGGTTTTTTTGTTATTTAAGCCATCGAAATGTTCGAGTTTTACTCCGGCAGCCGTATACACATAATCGGTGGTATTGCCATTGCGTGTTACCTGGCTGGGCAGGTTCATGTAGTTATATGCAATATTGCTAATACCTTTGTTTAGGTCTTGGACCATGTTGCCATTATCATCGTAGGAGTAATCATCTTCAACATTGGTTCCATCTTTAAAGCCAAGTAAATTTAAACTGGCATCGGATACACTGGCCAATTGGTTACTGCTGTTGTTATTTGTATATGTGTAGGTTAGCGCATCGAGTAAATTTCCGGAATTATTATTGCGGGCCAGTTCTTTAATATTTCCGTTTAAGTCGTACAATATATCTGTCCCTGTTACACCTCCTACATCGTAGGCATTGGTTGTCCAGTTA
>DNTK01000596.1 GCA_003508755.1 Bacteroidales bacterium
TAATCGTACCAGTCAGCTCACAAAAAACACCACTAAAAACAGTTGCCTAAACATCAAAAACAGGCACATTCAAAGAACGTTACTTGCCACTAAAATAAGCCTTTTTTCTTTTAATTGAACCTTCAGTTTATTTTCAGTTAAAAGAAAAAGACTAAGCATGCTGCTAGCACTATTGTTAATATGATAATGCTTTTAATTGAAGGGTTTTTCATTTCGACTTTTATAAAGAAGAGCCTTATACTTACTTCCTCCGAACTTCTACGACTTCTTAATTCCTTCATTGTAAATTATTTATCGTCATTACAAGAACAAAGGTATTTCACATAGTGACTGATTACCAAAAAGTTAACAGTTTAGTTGTTCACTTTTAACGCCCCAATATATTCACAAATTGTTGATAATCCCATAAGAGCCTGACAGCAAGGCGCCTACAAAGTCAACCCAAAGCTATCTTTACATAACAGGTAGTTATACAACTGCCGCACTGGCCGAGCTGACACCTAAGCCGTCGTATAACCAAATTATGTAAAATAGCCCCTGCAGGCCGACGCGCAGTTAAAAGAGTTACATCACACCTCTTACGGCTAAGTTAAAGCTCCGTATTGCTTTCGTCCAAAAGACTACGGCATAAACACACCAGCCTTTCACACTATCCATTTATTCCGTTTCCTTTTGTCCAAAATCAACACTTNNGGGAAGTGTCAAGGTTTTTGTGATATTTTTCAATTAAAAAATATTGCAAAACTCGTCTTGACCTTGACTGTGCGTTGGGGTAAGCTATCTTTCATAAGCCAAAGTTTTAAGGCGGTGCAAGGGTTTGATAAAACTCTTGCTTGTGGGATCCTTGAAGCAAACAGCTCTTTAAATTACTTCGGATTGTGGGAGGATCTGCAGGGGTATTTTAATGTGCTGTTTGGTGGGCTGGCCAAAGAACCGGTGGGTATTTAACATAATGCCCTTTTATGCGCACCCTGTATCGGGCAGAAGGAGTTGTATAAAAGCCATTATGTTACTTACCCGCCATCATGGATTTATCCGATTGCCCCTGTCTGAACCAGGGATATGTAAGCGTGAAGTAAAGGGGCATGAGGTAAAGCCAACTATTGTAAAGGATGATGATTGTTTAACGCTTCCTGCAAGTCTTCCAGATTGTTGACCTGGTAGCGTTCTGTAGTGCTTACATGTTTATGGCCAGCTTTGTATTGTACTTTTCGAACATCTTCTGTTTTTAACCATTCTGCTATCACACTTTGCCGGAGTTGCCTTAAGTCTCTTACGCTTTCATTAAGTCGCTTTAATGAGGTTGTAAAGTGCAATAGACTATTCTTGATATTTAGCGAACCATTCAGGCTTATAAATAGCTTTCTTTCCAGTTCTGCTAAGTTTAACTCTTTTACTTTCCTCGCTGGTCGGATGGTTTCTTCTTTGATGGTTTTTAATATCGCTGGTCTAGTTTTATTGATGTACTGCTGTAGCTCTATGATTTGACTGGCTTTTAATTTTAGTGTTCTGCCCTTACTGTGCCTGCTTCCGGGGATTTCTATTTTGCCAGAGTTTAGTTTTATGTGTATGGGTTCTAATCGGTCCAGCTCGCCTGTTGTTACTGCCTGGTTAATGATAAGACTTAAGATTACTTTATTTCTGGCAGTTCTTAAGTCGTATACCTGGTAGTTTGCATAGAGTTGTTGCAGTTCTTCTTTATCGAGTAAATTGTTTGGGATTCCTTTCTTTGTGCCTTTTAAAAACAGACCACTGGCCGGATTTTTTATTGCAGCGCCTTTGTGTTGTAAGTATTCATAGTACTTTCTGATTGCTGCTAGCTTCCGGTTTATTAGCCTTGTACTATCATTTTGCAGACTGCAATAATCGATGTAAACCAGTAAATTATTATACGTTATCACCTCTAAGCTGCTTTGCTCTTTCCAGTTAAAAAAATAAGCAGTATAGTTTTTAAATTGCTCGATGGTGCCTGCTGCATAGCCTTGTTGCTTTAGGTATGCTTCAAGCTCGTCAAGTGATTTGTGGTATTTCTTTTTTAACTGACTGTATTCACTCGCTTTCTTCATATCTGATATGCGTGTATATCTGAGTACTTTCTAAGCTGCTATGACCTAAGAACCGCTTTATTTGATTAAGCTCCATGCCGGATTGTAAAAGGTGCGTTGCTATCGAGTGCCTTAAAGTATGTAAGCCAGCTTCTTTGTTTATCTCTGCCTTTTCTTTTAAGTGCTGGAAGCGTTCTGCCATGCCATTACTGCCTATCCTGTTACCTCGCTGACTTAAAAAGAGTGCTTTGGATGGAGTCTTAATTAAGCTTGGTCTTGCTATGGTTACATAGTTTTGCAAGTCTTCCTTTATGGTTTCGGTTATGGGAACATAGCGTTCTTTATAGTTCTTGCCCTTCCTTACATATAGGAGTTTCTTATTAAAAAGTATATCGTCAACATCCAGGCTTATCCCTTCAGTTCTTCTTAGACCACAGCCATAATAAACTGCTAACATTGCCCGGTCCCGGATTCCAAAAATATCATTAGCACATGCTTTATAAAGGGCTTGTATTTCAACTCTGTTAAATACTGTTAGATTGGTTCTGCTTGTACCTGGTAGTTTTATTTCTACCTCAAAGCTGCTTTGGCTTGTTTCCCGTAAGTAGCGAGCTAGTTTTCTTAAGGCTGTTAGGTGTGTTCGTAAATAGTTTTTGCTGAGCTTACCTCCTTTGCGCTGGTTCTGGCGGGTTTGTAGGTAGTTAAAATATTCTGTTATGATGGGTTGGTTTACTGTGCTTATCTTGTTTATCTGCTTACTTTCCAGCCAACTTAAGAACTCATTTACTTTACGGGGTGCATACTTGATGGTACTGGGTTCGAAGTTTAACAAGCGTAACCATTCACTAAAACGTTCCAACAAATTAATGTATTCCGGCTCTTTCATTTACTAGGGGTCTTGCTCTTGTCGTGTTATACTTGTTATACTGTTATACTTACTTACAAAGCACTGATAATTAACCCTATCAAGTGGGGCTATGCCCCTGTTATACTTATGTTATACTTGTGTTACACTTAACTTTTTCTAAGATTCCGTCTAGTATATCAATGCCAGATTTAAGTTTTTCGTATTCATCCCAGGCTCTTATTTCATACTCAAAACCAGTTTTTCTGTTTCCTCCGTTTCGTTGGATATAGCCCCGGTTTTCCAGTTCTCTTAGGTAGCGGTTTATGGTCATGGGATTCATTCTAAAAGCTTCCCGGACTTCTTTTGCATAAATGGTTTTTGGCTCTTCTTTCTTGTCTGCAAAGCTTTTTAAGGATTCAAAGAAGTCGCGTACTTGTCCGCTCAGCTCGTCCGACTTTCTAAGCAATGAGTCCTTGATTAAATAGTTAGCCCATTCGATGTCCTGGGGTGTGGTTTCGATGTGGGGCTTGCCCTGGCTGTCTGTTTTTATTTCTCGCTGGTACTGGTGGTAAAAGGTAATTATCTCAATAAGCCTTAAGTAATGCATATTGGTGCGGAGCTTCTTAAAAACGCATTCCGGTATATCGAGCTTAGTAGCATAAGGGTTGATAACCCTTACTTTTCTGAGTAACCGCTGACAGTTCTTTAAAAGTTGTTTGTGTTGTTGTTGTTCCGATTCATTGACTAAGCCAGCTTGTTGTTTCCGCTGGTAGTCCATCACTTCTTTGGCATGTCCCGGGCTTTCATCTACATGCAGTAAAAAGCTTCTGTTAGCGTTATCCTCATAGATGTTTGCTTTGGTTGTTGCACCGCTTACACAGATTGGTCCTTCTACCATTAACACTTTTTGCACGTTGTTTCCTTTGGCGTCTTTATCGGTTGTAAGTTTGCTTATGCTCTGTTTGCTCATGAACTCCCTAAGCGGTAAAAAAGCATTATAAACACCTTCGAGATCCTCGATAAGTAAAAGCTTGTGTTTCCAAAAATCTTTGGCCGAGTAATACAGGGTGTTTTCGGTTAAGCTGGTGATTGTCCGGACAGATTCTTCCGGAAGGCATTCACTTATTTTTGTCTGCAGGTAAGTTTTACCGCTTCCGGATTTTCCAAAGATGATAGCATGCAAAGGTTCTTCAAATAAACGGCTCAGATAAAGAAAATAGAGTAACAGGCCGTTTTTCTGTTCTCCGATTAAACCTCCTTTGCTAATGGCCTGCATCGTATTTTTTACCAGGTGTTTCGATTTCAAAAAGTTCTCGGCCGACTTTTGTTCCGGTTTAGATAGTTGGTAAGTCTTAGGCTTGAGTGCTTTTTGTTGCTGTTCTATTTGTTGCAGGCGATAAGATTCTAACTGGTTTTGCAGTCTTCTAATGGTTGCCTTTAACAGGGTGGTGCTGCATTCCAGTTCTTCCGCTGCTCCTTTGATATAGCGCTGCAACTGGCCATTGCTATACAGGTTAACATCGTCCTGATAATACCTAAAATCATTCTCTTTTAACTGAACCAGTAAATTGATTTTAAGTCTGTGGATATTGTCTTTCTCAATGCCTCCCCAGATAGTAAACTGTAAGTTGTTTTCTGCATAGGTAAGCTTTTGAGTGTTGGAAGTGTTGAGCTGGCCTGCTAGTAGGGTTGGCTCTGGCATCCCGACGCTATCGGTCGGGATTTCGCCAGGCTCAACTCCCCCGGACAACTCCCCAGCTCCCGGGCTTCTTTGTCCGCCGAAGTTCTGATTAAGAACATAGGTGGACTCTAATGTTTTTCGCTCATTTATTAAGTGTTGAAGTATATCATTATCGTGGCTATCTAAAAGGCTGTTTACATCTTCATCCTGTGGGGTTTCAACTTTGCTTATTTGTATACCTGGCTTAAGCTGCTGTAAGGTTTCTGTATGTTTTGCTATTGCCTTTTCTCCAGCTTCATCGCCATCAAAAAACAGGATGATTTCGTTTAGTTCCGGTAGTTCCTTAATGGCCTCTTTGATTTCATCGCTTAAGCCATTTGTGCCAAAAAGACTGATAAAACTGTATTGCCTGTTAAGTTCCTCTTGTTGCAGAAGGGTTTCACAGTCTATGAGGCTTTCGGTTAAGATTAGCTTTCTTGTTTCTGGTTTTGGATAATGCGGATAGATGCCCTTATGGTTTCCGTTTAAGTAAAAATGTCTGTGTTCTTTGTTATCGATTATCGAACGGCCATATACATCGATTACCTGGCCTTTTTCGTTCTTGGTAAAAAACAACAGGCAATAACGGAATTTGGGCAGTATTTCGTTTTGTCTCGATATCCTGAGCATGCCTATTTTTAAGGCACTTTGCTGCAAAGCTTCTGTCCAGCCTTTTCCGAACTTTTCACCAATATAACCTACCTCCATTTTATCGGGCTCAAGGTGCCTTGCTTTTAGGTATTCCTGTGCTTTGGCCGAACGTTTCAGGCTCGCTCTGCTCTTCTGGGCTATCTTGCTCATTATGGCTATGCGTGGCAGGGTAGTTTTGTCCCCGACGATGCTTTGCATGTCGGGATTTTCAACTGCTATTGTTTCCATAGGTTGGGGAGTTATTGATTCTAAAGGATTAACTAATGATTTTGCTTTGAGTATGGATTCGTGTTTGCTTACCTTCTCGTACAGCTCTATAAACTGGATGGCATCGCCTGTTGCACCGCAACCAAAACAGTAAAAAGTATTGGTGTTATCATAAATCTTAAGGCTTGGTGCTTTATCCCCATGAAAGGGGCATTTAAGCATGTGGTTCTTATCCGGCTTTAGCTTATACCGTTGTAAAACGGTCTCGATGGATAAGCGTTGTTTTAGTTCGGGGAGTTGCATTGTTAAAAAGTTTTTGCTTGCGTATACGCACAAAATAAAACAATAACGCATAAACACACAAATAGCGATTGCGATGTTTTATTAACAATACGCACATATTTACCCCTAAACCCTTGCGTTATTCGTATATTTGTGTTGTTAATAACTCATACACGCAAATAAGCATGAACTTTGGTGAACGATTAAAAAAGGCTCGCTTAGAAAAAGGATTCTCTAAGAGTGATTTAGCAAAGGAGATAGGTGTGCATTACTCTCAAATTGGTCGATATGAAGATAAAGGAGCGAACCCTGCTGCTGATGTCTTAGCCAAGCTGGCTAATGCCTTAGAAGTATCTTCCGATTACCTGATGAATGGTACATCCAACGACCTGGCCAATAATTCCCTTACAGATAAAGAGCTTTTAAATCAGTTTAAGGCTATTCAAGGTATGACAGATAACGATAAAACCGTTATTAAGACTCTTATTGATGCCTTTATTACTAAAAACAAGCTTAAGCAATTAGCTCTATAAAGAAGAAAGCCCGGTATCT
>DNTK01000521.1 GCA_003508755.1 Bacteroidales bacterium
AGAATCAGGCATTTGGTCGTTTGGCAGGGCACCATAATATCCGGGAAAAGCTTCGAGATTTTCCAATACCAATGTATTCGGTATTATTCCGCTTTCAACGGTTCTTAATTGTTCTTCTTTTACCAGGCTGCCAAAGGTCTCCAGTATCATAGTGTATAGATGTTTGGTGAGTTTTATAAATTTACAAAAAAATACAATCTTATAACAGATGAACCCACTATATGTTTAATATAAGAGGCCATAGCAGATAACACCAAACTAATAGAAAAATCCCCTCAAACTTTAGCATGAAGGGATTTTAGGACAAACGTATTATTAGCTTATTCGTTTATTTCAATCGTGTTGCTACTTCGTTCCAGTTTATTACGTTCCAAAATGCTGCGATGTAATCGGGTCGTCTATTTTGGTATTTGAGGTAATAAGCATGTTCCCATACATCGATTCCAAGAATAGGAGTTCCTTTTACTTCTGCAATATCCATCAATGGATTATCTTGATTTGGGGTACTGGAAACGACGAGTCCCTTTTCGTTTTGAACCAACCAGGCCCAACCAGAACCAAACCGTGTTGCAGCTGCATTCGAAAATTCTTCTTTAAACTTCTCAAATGAACCAAAATATCTGTTTATAGCATCCAATAGATCACCTGAAGGTGTGCCTCCTCCATTGGGGCCCATTACTTTCCAAAATAAATTGTGGTTATAAAATCCGCCGCCGTTGTTTCTAACCGCTGCACTCTGTTTGGAAATTCCTGCCAGTATATCTTCTATTGGTGCGTTGGCAAGATCAGTTCCGGAAACAGCATCGTTTAATTTCGAAGTGTAGGCTGCATGATGCTTTTTATGATGTATTTCCATTGTTTGTGCATCAATGTGTTCTTTTAACGCGTCGTAAGCATAATCGAGTTGAGGTAATTCAAATGCCATAATGATTTATGTTTTATATTAATTTAGACTAATTAAAAATAATTAAGGGTATAACATGGCCCATCTAAAAAGGTTCAGCCTTAATTAAAAAAACAATATCTTGTTGTACAGGCAATTTCATTGGATCAATTGTCGCTAAACCATAACATATGATAAATAAGCAATTAGAACATCACGAAATAAGTACGGTTCAAAGAAAATTTCCCATAGTGATTATTTGTGAGAGCATACGTTCTCCGGAAAATCTGGGAATGGTATTCAGAGTGGCTGAAGCTTTTGGTGTTGAAAGGATTTATTTAACAGGTGAAACGGTTAAATTACCCAATAGAAAAGTAGAAAAAGCATCACGTTCAACCGTAAAACACATACCCCACGAGTACATTCAAAAAACAACCCTTCTTATTCCGGCACTTCAAAAGATGGCTTACAAAATTATTGCGCTTGAAATTACTTCACAAAGCAAGGCCCTGGATTCGCTAAATTATTCTTCGTCTGAAAAAATAGCCCTGATAATAGGTTCGGAAAAAAAAGGAATACATGAAGATACCCTTCAAATGGTTGATATTAATACAAAAATAGAACTCTTCGGAAGCAACACATCAATCAATGTGGTTTCGGCACTCGCTATTGCCCTTTATGAAATAACAAAACAATTGCGATAAAAAAGCCTGTTGCAAGAAATCATACACAGGCTTAATATTTATGCGTCCCAAAAGAACTAATTTGATGATATTATCCAATAATCATCTTCACAATCCCAACCGTATAAATACGCTAGTGGGCTTTTCAATGATTTCATCAACACCAGGCCTTTGGTTTTTTTGCCGGCATTCACAACAATTCCACGGTTGCTGAGTCCCTTAGCCATCATATTCTTAATATGCTCTTCAAGTTTGTTATTTGATTTAAAAATCATTTGATAATATTTAATTTAATGAGATAACATTGAATTTTTCTCTCGCATCCCAGCCTAATACAAAGCAAACAGGGCTGCTGTGGGGCTGCAGAATAATTACTTCGTCCTTCATAATTGTTTTAGTAAGCCCACGGTGTTCGGGCTTAAACGAATCACCCAGGCAACTTGCTAAAAGCTGCATGAAGGGTTGAGAATCTGTGTTTTCCATTGTTTTTAAGTTTCGTTTTCAAACATAAATGCGCAATTACTTGCCAAATACCGCAATGCACATAATCAACTGCCATCTTAAACAGGTTTGTTACCAAGCGTGGATTTCATTACTTTTGAAATATTGAGCATAACACACACCGTATTATGGGCGTAAGGACCAAACTTTTATTGGCAGTATTGATTATATCCGGATTCAATTATAAGCTTGTTGAAGCTCAGGAACCGGCAGTAGAAAAGGGGATTGATACTTCTTTTGTAGTTGTGGTTATGGATAAGCCTGATACTGTAATATCAAGCACAGATACCTCTGGTATTGTTGATTTTCACCCGCAGGATTCTCCACAGGAAACCGGTTTTCTGATCACCACCCAGGATGGAAAATCTCAACTTCTGTTCAGGGGTTCAATTCGAATGAATGGAGCCATTGATTTAAATGGTTTGCAGAACAAGGAGAACTTTCAGACATTGGATATTCCTGTCGGTGATAAAAATATATCCGAAACCCGGTTCTTCCTTAGTGCGCGCCAAACTCGTTTTGGCATGGAGGCACAAAAGGAAACCAACGGAGGTCCCATTGCAATGCGTATCGAAGGAGATTTTTTTGGGAAGGAAAACTCGCTCCGCTTGCGGCATGCCTATGGCTCCTTTCGGGATTACCTTGTAGGACAAACCTGGTCGGTTTTTGGTGATCCGCTTGCTTTGCCATGGACGGTAGACTTTGAAGGGCCCAATAGTTCTGTATTGGAAAGAACCGTTCAGATGCGCTACAGCAGCACTTTTGGGAATAAATACCGGTTTACAGCTTCGCTGGAAGCTCCATCGGTTGATTTAATTGTTCCCGATAGCGTTCAAGCGGCCTACCAAAGTATTCCTGATGTAATTGCCCGAATTCGTAAATCAGGGAATAATGGTCATATTCAATTTGCAGCGCTAATTAGAAATATTAATGTTAAAACTGCACTTGGAAACAAAGAGAATCTGATTGGGTACGGCTTCTTATTATCCGGCAGGTATAATATTAACGCGAAAAACCACTTACTGATGCAGTTTGTTAACGGGCAAGGCATTGCCCGCTACATTACAGCACTTACTGGTCGAGGGCTCGACATTGTATATAATTCGGCAAACGATGAATTTGAAACACTCAATGTATATGGGGGATTTATCTCTTATGGGATAAATTGGGCAGACCATTTGTTCAGTTACTTTACACCGGGTATAACGGGGGCAATTAATAAACCTTACCAACCTGATAATGCTTTTCGGTTCAGCGGCTATTTTTCTGCTAATATTTTTTGGGATATCATTGAAGGACTTCGCTTTGGGGGCGAATATTCCTATGGTTCCAGGATTAATAAGAATGGTGAATGGGGCGGTGCGAACCGTTTTTCCTTTATAGTTTATTACGATTTCTAAAATTCTGAGGGATATCACAGAGCTTCAATGGGCCCTAATTCGAATTTAAATCCCCGGTTATTTTTAATGAAATAGAGTTTTTGTCGGTAAGGCTGACTAAAACTATTGGTAAAATATATATAGCTTTCGTGGTAATTGTGCACAAGTTGATAACTATCGGTTTTTACATCTATTTCAGCCATATTAGGTAAAAATCCGTTTTGGGGCACGGAAAACTCTATGTGCGGAATACTGTCGCTTAAATAGCGGAGACTTAAGTTGGAAATATCTCCGCCAAAATTTTTTATGGTGAAGGAATACCTGGTTACCCAATTGGTTCCTTGCAATTCTGCTTTGCCGGCAACATCTTTGAGCGATAGCTTTGGGAGAGCTCGTTTCTTGAGTTGTTGCTGATTAAAGTTTATTTGTTCATTAAATAATTCGTTTTGGGTCTTCACCTCCCGGGTGCTTGTGGCAATGCTCTGCTTTAGTTGATTTATTTGATAGATATGGTTTTTATAGTCGCTATGTGATTCTCTGAAGTGATGATTAAGTTTTTCGGCCGATATGTTGTGTAAAGCCAAGAGTGTATCAAGTTTTTCCAGTTCAAGGAACAACTCCTTCTGATTAAACAATATGTTTTCTTGTTGTTGCATGATTTCGGAAAGAAACTCATGATTTTTTTCCGATTGGCGAATTGCCAGATTTGAATTTTTGTTCAATACAATTGAAAAGACAATTAGGACGAGAAAACATCCCAGTAGAACTATAATTTGCCAAATCAGGTTTCTAGTTTTTAAAGCAATCATGCATGCAGGAATTCAAGTTTAGCAATATAAAACTAACTAATTCCCGGGTATAAAAAAAGCTGTCCAGTTAAATATGAACAGCTTTTAGATTTGAAAGCTCTTTTGGTAAAGTTAATCAGATATATCAAATTTTACTTCTTGTTCAGTAACATTTCCAAGTTTGTCGGCTGCAATGATTTTGAGCAGTTTAGCACCCGTTGCAAACCCTGTTATCGGAACACTGTAAGATCTCGGACTACCATTATTAAGGCTATATTTGATTGAACTTAATCCTACTACATTATCGGTTCCGGCCAAGAAGACCATCACGTATTTCGGATACTGCTTGCCATCTGCGGTGTTGCCTACAGCAGCAGTGCTAAACTGGTGGTTGATTATGGGGCCATCATTATCAACTTTAACTGTTATTGCTGCAGAACTGGTATTCTCCACATTGTCGTATCCAATATAGCTAATGGTGTGCACTCCGTTCTTTTCTAATGTTATTGGTGTTCCATATACTTTCGATTCTCCTCCGTTTATACTATACTCAATGCGGTTTACACCCGATTCAAGGTCTCGTGCTTTGAGTGTTAATTTTGTTTTGCTGTTAATAAAGAGAGTGTCACGTGTTGTAAACTTTGGTCCTGTAAAGGAGTTTGATAGTGTCGGTCCGGAAAGATCGATATAAGGGATGGCGGTTTTCTCATTAGCAGTCTGACTGGTCGACTTGTTATTTACATTGTCGACAGCATAGGTTTTTATGACAAGATTTCCTGATGACTGGGTCAGGAAAACAGGTTTCGTATAGAGCTGATACTCGCCACCATTAATTGAGTACCTGATTTCTTTTACACCGGCCTTGTTATCAAAGGCAGTCAATTTTAATTGTGCTTTTCCCGAAGAAAATTCTCTGCCATTCGCAAAAAAACTTTTCCCAATTACTTCCTCGATTATGGTTGGAGCAGTTTTATCAACATAGAAAGTATATGTTTTTGTATTTTCTTTATTTCCTACTTTATCGACCGCATAGTAGCTTACTGTATGCTCACCCTGAGAAAGATTACCGGCGCGCAATGGCTGTGTATAGGTGTACTCATTTCCATCATTTATCTTATATACAATCTTTTTTACACCAACACCTTTATCCTCCGCCGAAAGTTCAATAGTAGAACGGGCCGAAACAATGTTGTTATATCCATCAGTGTTGATTGCTTTTTTTGTAGTGGGTGCAGTTTTGTCATAGATATAAGTTATTTCCTTTACTTCTTCATCGTTCCCAACATTGTCTACCGAATAATACTTCAATGTATATTCACGTTCTTCAGAAAAAACTAATGGTTCAGAATATTTTACATAGGCACCTCCATCCATTGAATAAAAGGTTCCCATAGTGCCTGACAAGTCGTCTTTTGCTTTTAGCTCTACTTTCGTATTGCTCATCACGTATGTTTTGCCCTCAAACACGAACGGTTTCGATTCTCCGTAATCAATTTTTGTTACAGGAGCATGTTCATCTGAGTATATTTCAAAGACAATATCGCGCAATGGATATACGGGCTTTCTTGTTTTAGGATCTACCGCTGAAGGAGAACGTACCGAATTATATCCATCTGTATCGAGGTACATGGGATTTGTATATTCTTTTGACTCTTCGCTTTGCAAGAGGTGTTTCTCGGCCGATGAATCGTCTGATGTGGACAACCAGAGATATATTCCCAGGTCATGTTGCAGGTATAGTTTACCCTCCGGAGAGACATATGTCTTTTTCTCATATGTTGGTTTTTCTTGACCGCTAAGAATAATTGATACACAAAACACAAAAAGTAAGAGCAGGTATTTCTTCATGATACGATTTTTTTCTCTACAAAAGTTAATGATAATTTTTGAATTCAAGCTTGTTTATACTTCGTAGCTTTTATATTCAAAATTTAGATGTGTTAAATCGGCAAAGTCCATTCCTGATTCGTACATATCTTCATCGTCTACGAGATAATGCCAGTAAATAGTTACCTTTTTTCCGATTTTTTCCAGTTCTGCAAATAATTCCAGTATTTCGTTGATTGCTTTATGTGAAGCTGAGTTGAAATAATCGATTTTCATTTTAACGCTGGTTTCGTCATTAGGTGCCTTTAAATATTCCTGCAGCCAGTTATATACCGGAGTGTAGAAACTCACCACATCCTCGGGAAGCGAACGGCCGGATATCTCGAATATGGCATTTTCTTTATCGAATTTAATTTCAGGAGTATCATCTTTTCCTTCAATAATCAGGGGATTCATTTTATTTCTTAAAATTTAGTTCAAAAAACGAGCAATGTTTTCCATAAAAGTCTTTAAATCAATGGGCTTAGCAATAAAATCATCGGCACCTGAGTTCATTGCATTCTCTTGTCCATCTTCATGAACGGCAGTTTGTATAATAATAGGCACATCTTTTTGGTGTTCCTTAATTAGCTTGGTTGCCTTGTACCCATCCATAATAGGCATATTAATATCCATAAGCACCAGGTCAACAGAATTAGCTTTGACAATCTCTACAGCTTCTGCACCATCTTTAACCCGAATAAGGTTTGCTCTTGTTTTCTTAAGTACCTCGGCTAATAAAAAATAGTTGATATCGGTATCTTCAGCAATTAGAATTGTTTTGTCATGCCAGTCGCTTACTTGTTCCACACCCCCTTTGGTGTATCTG
>DNTK01000486.1 GCA_003508755.1 Bacteroidales bacterium
AACTTAGTACAATTGGTATCAACAATACTTTTCTTTTCATTATTTATAGATTTCTTTACTTTATAATTTTAGTACAAAACTATTGGGTAATTTCCTGTGCATATATTAAAAACTCTGTTAGATGAACAAAACAGGGGGTGAATTGAACAGGTTGCTTATTGAAATAATTAGTGAGCATTTAACTTTCTATGAAGTTAAAATACAACAGAAAAAACGCCTGATATTTTTAATCCGGTGTAACTTCTATATCCCCCTATACTTTCACTAAAGTCTTTTGAATGAACATAGTCGCAATTCAACCCAAGCTGAACGTTTTTTCCGGTACGATAAACAAAGCCTGTTGATATTTCTAAGAACGGGGCATTACTGCCAGATTCCAGCTCATCTTTATTAATGCCATCATACATATTTCCTGAGGCCTCAGCCAATTTTGAGTTAGCAGAAACGAAACCGACACCAACTCCTATGTACGGACGAAATCGTTTTTTCATTAAGAAGTAATCTATGCCAACACTGAATGGTAATAAGATTAAGCCACCGCCTTCAATTTCAATATCGTCGCCATTAATAATTGAAAAAAAGTTGGGCTGTATCGGTTCTATTTTTTTGATTTGAACGCCAAAATTAGCATTTACAGCAATAGATTCTGAAAAATATCTGGCAACCGATAAGTTCCAAATACCCATGTTATTGGGAAAATCTAATACACTGGCTACACGAGACTTAGCTGAGTTATTAAAATACCATTGACCATAACTGAATGATATTTGCCAGTTGTTCTTTAGGTGAACCATCAAAGAATCAAGTTCTCGCTTTTTTTCTTGTTCTCTTCTTTTGTGTTTGTCGATTTCCCATTCATAGTTTTGAGCAAAAAGAGCATTGTTTAACAGTAATATTATTCCAATGATGGTTAATGGTTTTAGTAACCTATTTGAATTATTATTGCTTTTTTTTTTCATTTTATTTATGATTTGTTAGATTTTATAGATTGAATAAACTTCACCCACTCTTCAGAAATATCGGTTTTAAAAATGCTGGATGGTACAAGGGTATTAGTCTAGTCCCAAATTCTTTTCAATTCCGCGAAATATTGTTTTGTGTTGCTATTGGAACTCAAATATTCATTTAATTCGGTTTGCTCTTTTTCAGATAAAGAATCAGCAATATTTTTAGAAAATAATATTTTGCACCGATTGCAAACTTGTTCTTTCATTATTTGTATAGTTAAATAATTAAGCCATCTGCCATTTCAATAGTGCGGTCTGTTTTATTTGCAAAATCAGTATCGTGGGTTACACATATAATGGTTTGACCATTTTCTTTTGCCAATCCTTTAAATATATCAAGCACAGCCTGAGTGTTTTTTGAATCAAGGTTACCCGTTGGTTCATCACTCATAATAATTGAAGGGTTATTAATGAGAGCCCGGGCAATAGCTACTCTTTGTTGCTGACCTCCCGATAACTTATTTGCACTTTTTAGTGCCTGGTCTTCAATGTCCAGCAAGCGCAGACTTTCATACGCTTTATGCTCAATCTCTTTTGTTGAATATTTACCCAACTTTAATGCAGGCAGCATAACATTTTGCAAGCACGAAAATTCAGGTAGTAAATAATGAAATTGAAATACAAAACCAATATGTTCATTTCTGAATGCAGCCAACTGATTTTGTGTCTTCCCGGTTAGTAAATCGCCATTAATCTGAAGCGTACCTTCATAATCGGTATCCATTGTTGAAAGCACGTACAACAATGTAGACTTACCCGAACCAGATTTACCAACTATAGATAGAAACTCACCTTTTTTAACTTCGAATGAAACACCTTTTAATACCTGAAACGTTTCAGGTTCATGAAAATACTTAATCAGGTTTCTTATTTTTAGTGATTCCTTGTTTTCCATTTTATCCGCGAATTATAGTTACCGGGTCAACCCTGGCAGCCTTCTTTGATGGTAAATAACCCGCAATAAGGGTAGTTAACAAACCAAAAACTACGGCTAGTACAAAATCCTGAACCCGGAAATAAATGGGTAAGGTTTCCAAACTGGCTACATTAAAAGGAACTTGATTAATCAGCAAAGAAATTAAGTAACCAAGAACAACTCCTAAAAATCCCCCCAATAGACCAATTGCTCCGGCTTGTGAAAGAAATATGGATTTAATATCCTTACCTGAAAATCCTGTTGCTTTGAGGATTGCTATTTCTTTAATCTTCTCATTAATGGTCATATTCATGATATTATAAATACCAAAACCAGCCACTAATAAAATGGTAAATGAAACAGCAATAGCGATAACATTACGCAGAGATGCGCCAGCTACCAATTGTTCATTGGCTTCCTGCCATGACTCAATTTGCAAAGGAATTAGTAACCCGAGTTTTTTAACAACTGGTGCCGTATAATCCCGGTCTTTAATATTTATTAAAATATCACTGGCATAATCAGAGTTTTCACCAAGCAACTGGCGTGCTGCTGTGATATTTAAATATGCTTTAGTTTTGTCTATCTCCTTAATGGAGCTTTCAAAAATTCCAACAATAATGTAGTTCTTAGACACACCATCGGAGGTTAGCACATTTATACTACTATTTACTTGTAAACCGAGGTCTTTAGCCAGTAATTTTCCAATAATAATTCCCGACTTATGGGTTTGTAAATTGTTCCAATTGCCCTGGGTAACTGTTTCTGAACTTTTAAATAGTTTGTCTTCCGGTTCTAATTCAATGCCAGAAACTCTACCATTTATCTTTTTTGACCCGCTTCTAAAAAATACGCTAAAGTTTATTTGGCGGGCAACAGCAACAACTTCTTCCTGCTTTTCTACCAATGAAACTATGCCAGAAGAATTCTTAATACCACTTGTATATTGAATGCTTTTTCTGTTGTGTATGTTAAATACAGTTCGAGAATTATCGTATTCACTTTCAATTGGATTGTAAGAATGATTATTGTCCTGATTATAAATGCGGATATGCGATAAAGCACTAAACGCAAGGTCATCTTGTGTTTTGTTAACACCATTCATAAAACTATTCATGAAAATATACATAGAAACACCAAATGTTACTCCCATAATAGCTACAAACGTTTGCCAAAACTTTGAAGTAAGGTGAACACTTGCAATTTGAATATTTACTGATTTAGCCATGACTTCTAATTAATTAGGGAGTATTATTGTTGATGCTTCATCAATACCCGAAAGAATCTCAACCCATTCTGAAGTCCTAATTCCTACCGCTACTTTAACTTTCTGTTTATTTTTTGATAGAATGAAATCTCCTGGTAAAAGAAACTCGGTTGGAATTACCAGAGCATTAGACTTATCTTTTATTTTTATATTCGCCTGAAGCTGTGTTCCTGATATTAATTTGTAAACAGGTTCCGTAAATTTGGCTTCGGCAATAAACGATTGTTCCTGCGAATCGAAAAAGGGATAAATTTCAGATAATACTGCTTTATAGCTTTTGTTTTTATCCGTATTTAGTTCGATGAAAACGTCCTGACCAACTTTAATTTTGTTTATATCTTCTTCAACAATTAACAGCTTTGCAATAAATTCGCCGGAACCAATCTCCGCAACTTGTTCTCCTCTTTTTATCAGTTCACCCTCAGTTTTATTAATTTGAAGCATAACTCCGTCTACCTTGCTTGTAATTTCATAAAATGACGATGTGTTTTGCTGCGCTGCTAAATTCGCTTTGTTCTTAATAACCTCTAATCGAAGTATATTTTTTCTATCGGCTATCTGATTTTCAACAGATATAAGGTCTTGTTTACTGTTTTCATAGGCTAATTTTGCTTTTTCATAATCAAGCTTACTTACAGCTGCTGTTTCAATTAGTTTTTGATGTCGAAAAAAATTGATTGAGTCTGTTTCGAGCTTATTCTTTATTTGAAGTTTTTGAACAATTAGTTGTTCTAAAATGGGAGAGCTATCTTTTGCATTAGATTTAGAGTATTCGTAGTTTGCTTGCGCATTATCCAGCTGTTCTTCTTGCGATTCGTTTTCGATTAGGAAAAGTGCCTGACCTGCTTTGACCGAATCTCCTTCGTTAAAAAGTAGCTTATCAAGATAACCTTCGGTTTGAGAGGTTACTACATAATGATTTTTAGTTATTACATTACCACTAGCAAAAACTGCTTCAACAATGTTTCTTCTTTCAGGAGTGATTGATTTGTTTTGCTTACAACCAGAAAGAATAAATATGAATACAATACCAGGTATTAAAAGTATTTTGCTCATTTTTCACTAATAATTGCGTGATAAGATTGTTGCTTTATTTATCATGTAATCTGACAGTCGGGTGAAAAATTGACTTTCCACGGCCAGGTAATCATCATATACTGACAAGTAGTTTTCCAGGCTAATAAGTCCTTCAGAATACCTGCTATAAGCAAGTTGAACGTTCTCTCCAGATAGCTTTAAGTTTTCATTTGCTGTTTCCGCTAATTTTTTAGACGATAGATAGTTATTTAATAATATGCTATCTGTCATGGAGGATTTCCTGGTTTCTTCCTCATAATTTAACCTGGCGATGTTTTGTGAAATCTTTGCGGAACTGTACTGGTTTTTATTTCCAAAACCTGAAAATATTGGTATAGACAGGTTTAAACCGATATAACTATTAGATTGCCAATCGCTCGAAGTGAAGGATAAATTGAAATCTTGCTGATACTGTGTGCCACCCCAATAATAAATTAAGTCCAGCTTAGGTGTAAATCTGGTTAAGGCTTGTTTCCTTTCAAAGTCGGCTATTTCTATTTGAGCTTCATATAATTTTATACTTGCTTCATTTTGAGCAACCAATTCAATTGGAATATTCATATTTAATTCGATTTGTTCTTTAAGAACAAGCGTTTCGGAAGTTGACAAGCCAAGCAATATTTTAAGGTTTAGTTCATTTTCGACCAAATATTGTTTGTTTTGTTCCAACTTATCAAAGGCATTATTGCGGTTAATTTTAGCCTGATTAAACGATAGACCATCAATTAATCCTTCCCGAAATCTGTCGGAAGCAATTTGAAGGATAGAATCAGCCAGTGCTAAATCTTCTTTGGCGTTATTAACCGCAGCTTGAGCTGTGAG
>DNTK01000576.1 GCA_003508755.1 Bacteroidales bacterium
GAATGGGAGCTACCATTTTACAAGGAGCACACCAATCAGCATAAAAGTCGATTATAGCAGGTTTACTGCCTTCAAATTTCCAATCTTTGTTTACTTCAAAATTAAATACTTTTTCTTTGAAGGTTTCTTTTGTTAAATGTTCTAATGCCATTGTATCTGTTTTTAAATAATTATTCTAATTTTTGTTTTTAGTGTCAAATATGGTGCCAAATATCTAAACATGTAAATATATAAATATAAAACCATCCAATCAATACGTATTGACGTGGAAAAAAGATTCACCTGACACATTCCAATGCAATTATTTATTTACTTTGAGTTATGGAAAAAGAGTTTGTTCTACAAGGCGAATACATTGAATTGTATAAGTTGCTAAAGGTAATGAATATAGCGGCAACTGGGGGGCATGGTAAAATACTTATCGAAGAGGGAGAGGTGTTTTTAAACGGCAAACAGGAATTGCGAAAGCGTGCTAAAATCCGGCAAGGAGATTCTGTTGCCTATGAAGATATCACAATAAAGGTTCGCTAGCTGTCAGAATGTCAGCGTAAATACAGTTTCTTTATTTGGTTTAGATTGAGCCGTAATGGATCCATTGTGCAGTTTAAGTATTTGTCGCGATAATGCCAATCCAATGCCTGAACCATTCTGCTTTGTTGTAAAGAATGGGATAAATATTTTTTCCAATACGTCAGGTAAAATACCCGGCCCGTTATCGATGACCTGAATGGTTACTCTACCTCTTTTATTATAATAAGAAACGAGCTTAATCTGTGCTTTCGTTTGTTCCTTTAATGCCTGGATGGCATTCTTTACCAGATTTATAAGTACCTGCTCAATCAGTTGTTCGTCTGCTGTAAAGGATAGGTTCGAAGGCTCGGTTTTAACAATTAAATCTATTTCTTTCTTTTTCAACTCTTCGCTCATAAGGTTTCCAACATTCTTAAGAATATTGCTGACCCTGCAGATTTCAAAGTTGGGTTGTGGAATTTTTGTTAAGTTTCTGTAGGTATTCACGAAATGCAATAAGCCATCACTCCGTTTGTTTATGGTCTTTAGAGCATGGTTTATCTCTTCCAGACTTTCCTGGTCGAGTAAGTTATTTCCTTTTTTGTCTTTCGGTAAATTTGATGTGGAACTTGTTAGTGTGGTAGAAATACTTGAAATCGGAGCAATGGAGTTCATTATTTCATGTGTTAGCACACGAATTAGCTTTTGCCAGGCTTCTGTTTCCTGCTCTTCCAGTACGGTTTGGATATCTTTTATGGTAACCAGTGTAATAACTTTGTCCTTTATCTTAAAATTAGAAGCATAAATCGTTAATTGAAGAAAATCGTCATCATCTTGTACCCTGACCAATTCGTTTTGTCCGGGCTGAATCTTAAACAGTATTTTCACCAATTCAGAACTAAAGCTTTCAAGGCCCTGGATATTTCTTAAACCAGATACCTGGAAAAGCTTTTTTGCAGCTTTATTTATTAGTTCTATGGTTCCATCGGTACGATAGGCAATCACACTTACATCAATATTCTGAAGGATGGTTTGCAAGTAATAAAAGTGTTCTTCCTTTTCAGAACGCACGCGTTGGAAATCATTTATTACTTCATTAAAAGCATTGTTTAGCTCAGAAAAAGATGCTCCCATTCCCTCCAGGTTAAAGGTTCGCGTAAACTCACTAAATCGTATAGATTCTAAAAAACTTGCCAACTCACGGTTTGTTTTATCGATGAACCTGATTAACGATACAATAAGCAACACAATAAGGGCTCCAACAATTATAGGGGTGAAAAAATAATTGGTTGAAAAGGAATAATAGAACAGGAATACTGCAATAACAATAAGCAATACTCTGAAAACGATATTAAATCTGAAATTATTAAATCTCATGCTTTTCGAGTCTTCTGTATAGCGATGTACGTGTAAGACCTAGTTCTTTTGCAGCCTTAGTAATATTTCCCTGGTGCTGCTTTAAAACTTTGTTAATTATTTTCCTTTCTATCTCGTCGAGGTTATAATTCTCAAATTCAAATTCGCCCTGCGCCTTTCTTTGTTGACTAAGAATAAAATCGTCTACATCGAGTACACTGTTCTCACTCATTATAACAGCTCTCTCTATGGCATGCTGTAATTCACGAACATTTCCTGGCCATGAATAAGCATTTAGTTTTTTATGAGCTTGTGGAGATATTTTACTGTTCTTTTTTTTGTACTTTTTAGAGTATATTTTAGCAAAATGATTAGCTAACAGCGAAATATCGCCAGTACGTTCCCTCAATGGTGGTATATGAATCTCTACTGTATTTATCCTGTACAAAAGGTCTTGTCTGAATTCTTCCTTATCGACCATATCGTAAACGTCATTGTTTGTTGCACAGATTAGCCGAACATCAACCGAAGTAGGTTTATTAGCGCCAACACGTGTTACCTCCCGGCGTTCGATGGCTGTTAAAAGTTTTGCCTGCAGAGGGAGTGATAAGTTTCCTATCTCATCCAAGAATAAAGAACCGCTTGAAGCAACTTCAAACCTGCCTGGCTTATCTTTTTTTGCATCGGTAAACGCACCTTTTACATGTCCGAAGAGTTCGCTCTCGAAAAGTGTTTCGGCAATTGAACCGAGGTCTACACTTACAAAGTTTTTATTACTTCGCGGGCTGTTTCGGTATATGGCTCTTGCAACGAGTTCTTTACCAGTTCCGTTTTCGCCCAGGATAAGGATATTGGCATCGGTCTTAGCAACTTTTCTAATGGTGGTAAACACTTCTTCCATTTCGGGCGAATTACCAATAAAATCCTGAAAGGGTTCATCACTAATCTGAGACATTACCTCCTGGTTATCGCGCAGTGTTTCAGTTTCTACCTTTGATTGTCGAAGTTTTAACGCGGATGACAATGTAGCCAGCAGCTTTTCATTTTGCCATGGTTTGAGAATAAAATCGGTAGCGCCGGCTTTTATGGCCCGAACAGCTTTTTCCGAGTCTCCATAAGCTGTAATAAATATTACAACTGCTTTTGGATCGTGCTCCAGAATTTTTTCGAGCCAATCGAAACCTTCCTGGCCACTGCTGGCATCTTTGGTAAAATTCATATCCAGCAGAATTACATCATAGGATTCTACCTTTAATAGGTCTATTACTCGGTCCGGACTCGAAAGTGTCGTTATCTTATCGACATATGGTTTTAATAGTAACTTCAATGCAAACAAGATATCCTCGTTGTCGTCAATTGCCAGAAATTTCCCCTTTAATTCTTCCATGGTCTGAAAATTGTTTTTTTGCAATGTACGAAATCGTACTGTTTTTGTCATGATTTCGAACAAATAAATATTAAATTCTTTTATATATGGCTCTGTAACAGCCATAAATACAGGCTAGTATAATTCTTGGCATAATACATGTGTTCTTAGGCAGGGTATTCATAAGTCAATTTTAGATATTTAAATTCGCAAGTGGACCCACAGAATGGAGAATAATCAACAGCATGTAGGTTGATAATTATTAATAATATGCTAGTTTCATATATTTACACACATGATTCGAACCGAAAACCTCACTAAAATTTATAAAGCCAGCGATGTTGAGACCCGTGCACTTGTAAAAGTAAACCTGGCCATTGAGCAGGGAGAGTTTGTTGCCATCATGGGGCCTTCAGGCAGCGGTAAAACAACTTTGTTAAATATTCTGGGGCTACTCGATTCTCCATCGAAGGGAAAATATTGGTTTAACGAACAAGATGTATCTGCATTTACCGATTTTCAGAGAACGAATTTTAGAAAGGGTCAGATAGGCTTTATTTTTCAAAACTTCAATCTAATTGAAGAATTAACCATCTATGAGAACATAGAACTTCCCCTGATTTATTTGCGCAAAAGCTTTTCTGAAAGGAAAAAGTTGGTAACTGAAGCCATGGAAAAGTTGAAAATATCGCACCGCAAAGATAATTTTCCACGCCAGTTATCTGGTGGGCAGCAACAACGGGTAGCCATTGCCAGGGCCATCGTGAGTAAACCCAAGCTAATTTTGGCAGATGAACCTACTGGCAACCTGGATTCGAAACACGGAGCAGAAGTTTTAGAGTTATTAACCGAATTAAATATGAAGGGAACCACCATTGTAATGGTTACCCACTCAGCAAACGATGCCGATAAAGCACATCGCATCATACAGCTGTTCGATGGTCATGTATTATCGGAGAATTTCAGAAAAGCAATTTAATACTCAGCATAGCATTAAACACAAATACTATTACCATGAAGAAAAGATATTTTGTTCTTGTAGTACTGTTCATTTCCATAGCAGCTAATACAAACGCCCAAAAGGAATGGTCCTTATCCGAATGCATTGAATATGCCCATGCGAATAATTTGCGTGTTAAAAGTGCCGAGTACCAGGCCGATATCGCAAATAACGATCTTTTTCAGGCAAAAATGAACATTTTACCTGATGTAAATGCAGGGGCTTCGCGCTACTATAATTTTGGGCATACCGTTGATATGCAAACCAACAGCTTTAGTGATAATGACTTTTTATCTGATAGTTATGAAATAGGCGCTTCGGTGTTTTTATTTACCGGGTTGCGCAATTATAACAACATCAAAGCAAATGAATATCTTGCATTAAGCAGGCTGCAGGATGTTGAGCGTGAAAAGGTTGAGATAACCTTTGAAATAGCAACCGCCTACCTTAGAATTCTTTTTAATCGAGAGCTTTTAGAAATTGCCAGAAGTCAGCGTGATGTAACGAATCTGCAGGTTGAAAGAACCGACAAGCTTGTAGAGGCAGGAAGTGCTGCGCGCGGTGATTTATTAGAAATTATTGCTCAGCGGGCTGCGGAAGACTTAAATGTAACCAATGCTCAGAATGATTTGAATCTTGCCTATTTAAATCTAACGCAATTACTTGATTTAGATTCGGTTGCTGGTTTTGAGGTGTTTGTTCCAGATACGGTTGATCCAGACTTTGCAGCCCCTATTATTGATGTACCCACAGTTTTTTACGACGGACTAGGTTTCTTACCCCATGTGAAAAGTGCTGAATATACACTCCTGGCAAGTGAAAAAAATCTTGCAATACAAAAAGGCAGACTCAGTCCAACATTAAGTCTAAGTAGTAATTGGGGTACTGGATATTCAGAAAATGTGAGGGATCTGGATGGAGAAATTATATCATATTCCGAGCAGTTCAGAAATCTTGATTATCAAAATCTTTTTATTACCCTGAGGGTGCCTATATTCAATAAATGGTCGGTAAAGAATGATATCAGCAATGCTAAAATCACTGTTCTAGATGCAGAAAATACTCTTGATTTAACAAAACAACAGTTATACAAAGAAATCCAACAAGCTTACAACGATGCTGTTTCGGCAAAAGAGAAATATAAATCAGCGAATGAAGCTGTTATTTCATATGCCGAAGCCTTTGGCTACACTGAGCAAAAATTTAATGTGGGCATTGTAAACAGCGTGGAATATAACATTGCAAAAAATAATTTTATAAAAGCCGAATCGGACCTTTTACAAGCCAAGTACGAGTATGTATTTGCCTTAAAAATATTGGATTTTTATCGGGGAATCCCGATGACACTTTAGTCTCTAATTCAGAAGTAGATGCTTAAAAGCTTGTAATTGAAAGGTTACAGGCTTTTTTCGTATGCGTAGTAGGGAGTTTGCTGGAATTTTGAATGAAATTGACCAGTTTGGGAAAATCCTAAATCGGTGCATAATTTTTCAGAACCATCAATACCACCATAGATATCCACCCTCATAGAGCTATAGCTATGGTCTTTGGCATATCCTTCGGAATATTCAACCAATCTCTTGGCAATACCTTTTCCCTGCCAGTTTGGATGAACCGCTAAAAAGCGCAAGTATAAGATCTTTTCACCTTTTCCTTGCCATTCAATGTTTTTGTATTCTTCGGGTTCTTCCTCGTTTAAAACTATCATTCCTCTAACGGTTTCAACATCCTTGTATATAAAGAGCGAGTTTTCCTCGATGGATTTAATTAAGAAATCTGTGCCAGGGTAGGCGTTATTCCAATGTTTTTGCCCTTTTTCGTTCATATCACTAACACAAACCTTCATTAGGTAAAGTACATCAATAAGGTCTTGTGCAACGGCTTGCTGAATTTTCATCTGAAACCTGGTTAACTGTTTTTAACAAATCTATAAATAAATATACTAAAACTTTTTTATTTTTCTGGAAATATGAAATTATTCGCCATTTTCTTTTTGCACAACTTATTAAGAATGCAATTTCCCTGTAAAAGGCGCTTCAAATAAAGGTTGCCAGATTCATACCACAATTCAAAAACGTTCGTTTTAATTAATTGATAAAATGATTCACTATTTTAGTAGCGCCTTTAAATAATGAAGAAATTATATTCCATAGCACTAATTGTGACGGTTCTGCTGCTGGGACTAGCTTGCCAGCGAGAAGAATTTGCCACCGGCAGTTCCGATAATATTGAATTGTCGGTTGATACCATTTCCTTTGACACCATTTTTACTCAAGTTGGCTCAGTGACACAACTTTTTAAAATTTATAATCGTCACGATCGGTATATAAAAATTTCAAGGGCTTATTTAAAAGAAGGTGCTGCATCAAATTTTCGGATCAAGATCGATGGTTTTTCGGCCGATGCATTTAATAACATCGAGGTACCTCCAAAAGACAGTTTATTTGTTTTTATTGAAGTTACCCTGGATCCGAATGGAGGTAATTTACCCTTGGTAATTTATGATGCTGTTGTTTTCGAAACAAATGGGAATATTTCAGAAGTTACACTGGAAGCCTTTGGACAGGATGTGCACTTGCTAAGAGGGAAAATTATTGAAACACAAACCTGGACAAATGATAAGCCATATCTAATTTATAACGGTGTAGCTATTGATTCCAATCATACCTTAACCATCGAGGCTGGAACGAAAGTGTATTTTCATTTTAATGCCAGTTTAATTGTTTGGGGTAATTTAGATGTGAAGGGCACATTCACAGAGCCGGTAGTTTTCGAAGGCGATCGTTTCGATATGGGGTATGGCGAAACCGCGGGTCGCTGGGGCACCATTTTTATCCACCCCCGTAGCCGCGGCAACAGGGTAAATTATGCCATCATAAAAAATGCACAGGTGGGCCTCCAGGTAGGTGAACCAGGTGAAGATACAAGGGTCCCATCCTTGGAACTCAAGAACACTATAATACGGAATTCATCCTTTGCAAGTGTTGTTGCTTTTGGAGCCGAGATTACCAGCTACAACTGTATATTTGCCGATTCTCAGTTCAATGGATTAACCTTGTTGATGGGAGGTAAATACAATTTTTATCATTCTACCATATCTATGGTGGGTGCTCTGGAGTCGAATGTGGCTATTACAAGGTACCTCAGAAAATCGCCCTCCTATGCAGTGCTGCTTACCAATTGGTACGGACCGTATTATTACCTCGACGAATACTATTTTGTTGATGAGAAGACGCTTAGTCGAGAGCTTACCGAAGCTAATTTTTTTAATTCTATTGTTTATGGCAATAACAATATTGAGTTCGAGGAAGATGATAATGGAGAATCAGGCTTCAGTTATTTTTTTGATCACTGCCTGTTAAAACAACCAGAGGACTCCCTGGATATCAGTGATGAAACTCATTTCAACCAGGTTGTTCTGAATGAGTATCCGCGGTTTGTAAACGATAGTGTTATACTTGGAGAACTTAATTACAGACTAGATACACTCTCTCCGGCAAAAGACATCGGTTCATTAGATATTGTCAATGCACAACTTGAGTTTTTAGAGTACGATTACGATGGTAATTCCCGCACTGCCGATGGTAAACCAGATTTAGGAGCCTTTGAACGTCAGGAATAAGCCTTGGAACATGATTCGATTTTCTGCTATTTTTCTTTTTATTGGTTTCTTACTTTGCAATCAGCTTGCTAGTCAGGTAAACCACTATGATGATTACCGGCTGATGTTTTACAATGTTGAGAACCTGTTCGACACAATTGATAAGCCTGATACAAATGATGAGGAATTTCTTGCCAAGGGTAAAAAGCACTGGAATAATTACAAGTATTGGCGAAAAATAAATAAGCTTTTCCAGGTAGTGGCTGCCGCCGGAAGTACACATCCACCCGACATTATTGGTTTGTGCGAAGTGGAAGGGTTTTTACCTTTGTATCACTTAACCAATAATACCCCACTTTCCAAATATTCATATTCTATATTACATCGCGACTCACCCGATAAAAGAGGCATTGACGTGGCATTACTTGTGAACCGCAACCATGTAGGTGTCATAGAAACAAAGTTTTATCGTATTTCCTTTCCATGGGATACTGCCTCAACAACCCGCGAAATATTGTACGCTGCTCTGAAGATTCAGGACGATACACTCCATACTTTCGTTAACCACTGGCCTTCACGAAGGGGTGGTCAGTTAAAGTCGGAACCTCGGCGTATTGAAGCGGCAAAAGTACTCATGATGGCCATCGATTCTTTATGCATCAATAATTCTGATGCTAAAATTGTTGTGATGGGCGATTTTAATGACGAACCATCAAATAAAAGTCTCTCACAATTAGTTGGTTCGACTGATTTGATCAACCTCTCGGGTAAATTAAAAAGCGATTGCAGATGTGGCTCCTATAAATATAAGTCGGAGTGGAACATGATTGACCAGGTATTAATATCCGAAAGCTTATTAGGCAATAACAAACTCACATACAAACCAGCTTCTATCTCTATCTTCCGCGACGATTTCTTGTTGCAAGAAGATGAAACCTATGGTGGTTTCAAACCCTACCGTACCTTTTTGGGGCCCCGCTATGTGGGCGGATTTAGCGATCACCTCCCTGTCACCCTTGAGTTGATTTACCAGGTGATTGAATAATAAATACTTAGCCATGGGAAGTGTTTTTTAATAACAAATTGGGAAATAAATCCAGAAAAACACAACGATCATTTACAGACATTTTATCTTTATAGCTTTTCAAAATTGAAAGGTGTATGAATTTCATAATAACTCTTACCGAACACAGAGTATTGGGTTTTGTACTTGCTCCTTATCTGATAAAGAAGGAGCGGGGAGAGGAGTATTATGAAGTTTACGACCGGGTCACCAATCAAAGCCTGGAGAGTTACAAACATTTACTCTCACCCGAGCAGATACAGATTGTAAAGTACATTGAGCAATATAACAGTCAGAACCTTTTCAAGCTGTTTTCGAAGAAAAAGAAGCAAACTCCCCGCGATTTTATCGAAAACCTTTCGTTTGATCTCTTGCAGGAGCATATTCGGCCACATATCGAAAAGTACATTGCCAGAAGCCTGGAGGTAATGGAATTTAACCCGGTAGCTATCTACCATAAAATACTTCAAAATAAGATTTACGAAAACGACCGCATTGAACTCATTAACAAAAACTGTGAGACAATTTTTAACTTCACAAGAAACCAAGAGGGTATTCAATATAAATTGACCATACAGCGGGAAAACGATGAGCTAAACCTTTTGGGCAAGGAAGCAATTGTACTGAGTAATGATCCCTGTTGCCTGGCAATTGAAAACAAGTTGTATGTGTTCAAAGATATAGATGCCAAAAAAGTACTTCCTTTTCTTGACAAAGAATATATCAGCATTCCTAAGCAAACAGAGAAAAAATATCTCCAAACCTTTGTGCGCTCAACAATTGCAAAATATCAGGTAAGGGCTACAGGTTTTACCATTAGAAATGAAAACGGGCAACCTTTGCCAGTTATTTCGCTGGAAAAAAACATCCAGGGTAAGTTGTCATTGGTACTAAAATTTGTATACAATAAGAAAAGCATTTACTATGCAAACAGGCGCTCAGGCACGAAGGTAAATTGTGAATTCCATGGTGATGATGTAGTGTTTATTTGTGTCACCAGAAACTATGATATTGAGAACGAGAACATTGCAAAGCTTCTTTCTTATGGTTTAGTTAATAAAGATGGTCCCTACTTTGAACCTATTCAAAAAAAAGGTACGGATGAGCAGGTTTTTGGGGTCATTACCTGGTTAAACTACAATAAGCAGTTGTTATCAAAAAACGGATTTGATGTAGCCCAAAACAACCTTGAAAAAGAATACTACCTCGATAATCTAAAACTCAACATTGAGGTATCTGAAAAAGCAAACGACTGGTTCGATATTATGGCCAATGTAGAGTTTGAGGGTTTTGTAATACCCTTTGTCGAATTTAAAGAATACATTGTGCAGGGAATCAGGGAATATGTACTGCCTAACAACAAAGTACTAATTTTACCCGAAGAGTGGTTCGAATCCTACAGCGATTTAATGAACTTCTCTTCAAAAGAAGGTAAGCAGCTTAAACTAAAAAAGCAACATTTCTCTATTCTTAATAATAAAGTAGGTAAACTATCGGAAAATTTCAGGGAGAATTTAAAGCACCTTTTACGGTCAGAGACTCAATTACAAGAAATTGTTCCCGATGGCATCCGGGCAGAACTGAGGCATTACCAGCAAGAGGGTTATACCTGGATGGTTCGGATGTACCGGAACAATTTTGGAGCTTGCCTGGCCGATGATATGGGACTGGGTAAAACCCTCCAGACACTTACATTATTAACAAGGGTTATTGAAGAAAACGAAGAACTAATTTCTGAGCAAAACACACAACAAGATATTCAGCTTGATATATTTAACACGGGGACTAAATCGCCAACTAAAAAGGTTAAAACATCCCTCATCGTGGTACCCACATCACTTATTCATAACTGGGTAAATGAGATTAATAAGTTTGTTCCTGAGCTAAGGAAGTTAGTATACTCCGGACCTAATAGGGGAGATTTAATGGATAGGCTTGAAGAAACCGATTTAATAATTACTTCTTATGGTATTCTTCGCAATGACCTTGAGCAATTCGAGCAGGTTAATTTTCTTTATGTCATACTTGACGAGAGCCAGATGATTAAAAACCCTGGTTCGAAGACTTATAGTGCGGTCATGCAACTAAAGTCCGATTGCAGGCTTGTGCTCACAGGTACACCCATTGAAAATTCGTTGACTGATTTATGGGCACAGTTTAATTTTCTGAATCCCGGGCTGTTGGGTAATCTAAACTTTTTTCAAAGTGAGTTTCAATACCCGATTGAACGCAAGCAGGACGATAATAAGCGTGATCGTTTACAACAACTAATTGCACCGTTTATTTTACGGCGAACAAAAGACCAGGTGGCCAAGGAACTTCCACCCTTAACCGAACAGATTATTCAATGCGACTTAACCGATGTACAGGAGAGTGTGTACGAAAGAGAAAAATCGAAGGCACGAAAACTGGTATTGGAAAACATAAATAAACTTGGATTAAGGAGAGCAACCATGCAGATATTACAATCGCTCATGAAATTAAGACAGATTGCCAATCATCCCATTTTGGCAGATGAAAATTACATGGCCGGTTCCGGAAAGTTCGATGAAATTACCAGAAACCTCATGAATCTTCATAACGAAGGGCATAAAGCCTTGATATTTAGCTCATTTGTAAAGCATCTAAATTTGGTGGCCAGTTGGCTTCGTGATGAAGGAATGGGATACACCATGCTTACCGGTCAAACCAGAAAGCGCGAAGAAGTGGTTGAAGAGTTTCAATCGAATCCAGATTGTTCATTTTTCCTGGTATCACTAAAAGCTGGTGGAGTAGGGTTAAATCTCACAGCAGCAAGTTATGTGCTAATGTTGGATCCCTGGTGGAATCCCGCAGCAGAAAAACAGGCTATAAACCGGGCTCATCGTATCGGACAAGATAAACATGTGATGGTCTACCGCTTTATAACTCAAAACACCCTTGAAGAAAAAATTCTTAAGCTGCAGGAGCGCAAAACCGAACTGGCTGATGTGTTTGTTAACGAGAATGCCTTTAAGCACATCACAGAAGAGGAGATTATGGAATTGTTTGAATAGCTAATTATTCACCTTACAACTTATTTTTTCGACCCTTAGTCGCAAAACCGTTGTACGGCCAATAAGTTTCGTAAAATCATAGGGTTTAGATAATCCTTTGGGGTGGTATTGGTTCATAAGAATGGTTAATCCATCGATTTTTTCGTTTTCATTTGTCAGAATCTCCATTGTTCCTGTGCCCATTACTGATTTAAATTGCATGGACCAGCCACAAGCTAATTTATCTGTAACCAGGTTATGGTCGGTGTCGATTTCAAAACAAGCAAATGGGTTTTTCTTTATAATTTCTATTTTTCTGCCCTTGTTGGCACAATGCATGTAAAAATAGGGAGCCTGGTATCCGAAATTAAGTGGTACAATATAAGGTTCACTTCCATCTAAAAGTCCAATTCGAATAACATCAGCTTTAGCAATTATATCCTCAATTAACTGTATGTCATTAGCTTGTTTTTCGGCGCGTCGCATTTTCTTCATAGTTGTAAAAATAGTGAGCTCCATAATAAAAGAAGCAAAAAAGTTGTGATATCAACCAGAAAAAAGGTTTAATACCATCATTTAGGATGTAATAATTAACAAAACAGCTAAAATTAAAGCACACCAATTGGACCAAAATAGTTCATGTAACACTGATAAATAAGTAGAGCACAGACTAATTTGCATAAATATCTTATCAGAATTATCTTTTGTTGCAGCGAACTATTTTACTTCAAAACACAACAATTAAAGGAGATATACGTATACCCACAGCTGACTTTCGGTAAGCAGATATGACAAAAAAAGATAAAAAAAATAGATTTACACAATAAAAATGTGTTTTAGCTGAATATAAAGCTTACCTTTGTAGCCGATTTATGATTTGAAAATTTTGCGCTTTATTTTACTAGTTCCTTTCCAATATTAGTTATTTACTGCACTTTTTTACGAATCCATTATCACGTGAATTACTGGTTTTATTGATCAGATGAAATAATTGAAATTAGGAAACCGGGCCAAAATTAGGCTCGAATTTGCCTGGTAGGTTATGACCTGATTGAAAAACCTATTTATTAATTATATATTTACTAAATGAACATTTTTGTAGGCAACCTAAATTTTAAGGTTGAAGAAGATGATTTAAGAGACATCTTTGAAGAGTATGGAACAGTTAGTTCCGCTAAAATTATCACTGACAAATTCAGTGGAAGAAGTAAAGGTTTTGGGTTTGTTGAAATGGACGACCCGGAAAGTGCAAACAAAGCTATTGAAGAGCTAAACGGTGCCACCCTGGAAAACAGAAACATGGTGGTAAACGAAGCGAAACCAAGGAATA
>DNTK01000317.1 GCA_003508755.1 Bacteroidales bacterium
GTATAAGCGTGTGGTCTGATGAGAATTTACCTTGCGGGAAATCCGTCGATGTATGATTATCAGGAGGATTATGACAGACTATATGGTTTAGCAAAGTCCGCTGGCTTATATCATCTTAAAGTTCTTGCTTCTTTTGTTGATCCTAAGCATTTTGATTCTGTGGTAGATAGGCGCAATGAGTTGTTTGGAAGCTTTTCAGAGAAACAAGAAATATTCCTCGATTCTGGAGCATTTTCTGTTTGGAAAAGTGGTAAAGATATAGACATTGAAGCTTACCGTGATTTTATTGATGAACGGATTAAAGACATTAAAGTTGCAGTGAATCTGGATGTCATTCCGAGCAATCGAGACGGTAGCAGAGCGACAAGAAAACAAATGGATATTGCTTTTGAGAAAGGTTTGGAAAACTTTAAATACCTGTCTGAGAATACAAAACTGCCTAAAGACAGATGGATTCATGTATTTCACAAAAACGATGACTACAAATATTTTGAACGAATATTGGCTCTTGGTATTACTTATATTGGTTTAGCACCTGGTCAAGGAACAAGCTTAACTCAGAGACTTGCTTTTCTGGACAAATGTATGGATTATGTGACAGATAGTAAGGGTTACCCTATTGTGAAGTTTCATGGTTTTGCAGTGACAGGTACAAAAGAAATGTTGACCTATCCCTGGTATTCAGTTGATTCAACAAGTTGGGTATTGTTAGGAGCTTATGGTAAGATAATGATACCTAAAATAATTAACGGTAAGTATAACTATACAGAACGTCCTTACACGGTTGCTATCACAAGGAGGAGTAATGCTAAACAAAGTAAAGGTCAGCATTATGAAAACCTTACGGTAACTCAGCGAGAACTTGTTGATAGGTATGTTGAAGAACTTGGTTTTAAATATGGGGTGACTGAATTTAAGATCGTTGATCGAGACTATAAATTGAAAAGCAATGAAAGATGGGATGCAGCATATCCTGACGGCTTGTCAAAAAGACGTGTGGAGATTATTGTCGAGAAAGGTTTACTAAATGAATATAAATTACGGGCACAATTGAATGCTAAATTTATGTTTGAAGTAGAGGCCCGAAATAAGATTGAGTATTTTGAGCAAAAGCATAAATATCGAAAACTTTTTATTTAGGAAAAGATTATGATTAAAACAGAAAAACTTTTGAATGTATTAGAATCAGTAAATGACGGAGTGGCAAAGAAAGCAATTGTGGCAGACTATGAAAATTTTGTTTTTCAAGACAATATGGTTTGCACAAATAATGATGAGGTATTTTTTCTGAAAAGAACTGATTTAGAATTTGGAAAGACTTTTGGAGTTAGAGCGAATGAGCTTCTGAACTTTGTAGGAAGAATTTCCGCAGAAGAAGTCGAGTCAAGTTTTGAGGATGAAGAATTTCAGTTGAAGTGGAAAAGAACTGAAATGGGCATGAAGTACAGTGAGGTTAGCGATACGTACTACGATCCGTATATGACAAAGTTGATTGAAAAAGATTCTTGGCATAAATTGAAGAAGAACAAGTTACCAGATTCATTTGTTACGGCATTGAGTCTTGTAAATTCTTGCGTATCGAAAGATTTGACGGATGAAATTTCTAATTCTGTGCATTTCTCTGAGGATTATGTCGAGGCTACTGATAACTACAGGATTGCTCGGTACACTTTCGATGATTCAATCTTTCACAAGGACTTTTTAGTTCCTGCGTCAAGTGTTGCAATCATAGTGAAAAACAAACCTCACTATTTGTTACGGTTAAATGACAGTTCAAGAATCTATTTTATGAACAAAGAAATGGATTTGATCTTTGCTTGTCGTGTTTACAATGGTGAATATCATCCTACTGAGAAGTATCTTTTTCCGCAAGGTGATATGAAAGAGATCACTTTTTCAGAGGATGTTATTGATGCTATCAATCGAGCGGAGATATTTAATGTCGAAGAGGATTCTATTCGTTTAGTCGATTTGCATCTGAGAAAAAGATTCCTTACTATATCTTCTGAGAAAGAAATTGGAAGATATAGAGAGAAAGCAAAAGTTGGTTACTCAGGTGAAGATTTTTCTTTTAAAATTGATCTGAATGCCTTGAGGGATATACTTGCTCTGACAACAAAAGGGCATCTATACGATAATGTCATCAAATTTAAAACAAGCTCATTGATCTATGTCAATAGCTTAATAAATAACTAAAGCCTATGTCTTTATTTCAGAAGAAAAAAAGAGAATACGATACAAAAGCACCTAAATGTGTTAGGTGTGGTCTGTTTAAGAACTGTGATTCTCCTAAAATGTTTTTAGAAGGCAAAGGTCAAAAAGACATTTTGGTTGTAGTTGAGCAAGTCACAGGTTCACAAGATAAAGCAGGCGATCTTTATTCAAGTTCATCAATTAAATACTTAGAGGATTATTTGTATGACTTTGGTATTGATTTGAAAGAAGATTGTTATTTGGCTCCTGCATTAGCTTGTAATTCAGAGTCAAATGTGCCTGACGTATCTATTAAATATTGTAGGCCTCACATTTTTAACACAATCAAACAGAAAAAACCTAAACTTGTTCTTTTGTTTGGTATTAAAGCTGTAAAGTCTGTTATAGGAAAAGGCTTTACGAGCAGCATTGATTCGATCAACAAGTGGAGAGGTTTTGTTATACCTGGAATCGAGCATAATGCTTGGTTTGCTCCTCAGTTTCCTATACGATATTATTCAGATAATATGTATCCTGGCTATGACATTGTGATTAGAAATGATTTGGAGAATGCTCTAAGTTACTTGAACAAACCTGTTCCTAAAAAAAGAAACGATGACGAAGCGGTTGCTATCTTAACTGATATTGATTCGATAGTCAGATTATTGGTTGATATAAATAAACAGGAACCAAAGCATCTTTCTTTTGACTATGAAACAAATATGCTTAATCCTTATTCTAAAGAGGCTAAAGTATATACTGTTGGTTTGTGTTATGAGAGGAAAAGAGCATATTCTTTTCCTTTGTATAGTAAAGTTGTGCCTGAGTTCCTTACGATACTGAACAACCCTAAAATAGGAAAGATTGCACATAATATACAAATGGAAGACAAATGGACGCATACATTGTATATGCTTGAAGTAAAGAATTGGATTGCAGACACAATGAACATTGCTCACATATTGGATAATCGAAGTAAAGTAACAAGTCTGGATTTTCAAGTGTATATGAACTTTGGTATTCCTCCTTACAACGAACATATCAAAGAGTATTTAAGATCACCTAATCCTAATACACCGAATCGAATAGACAAGATCAACAAAATGGATTTATTATTATATGGTGGCAAAGATGCTTTATATACACATAGACTATTCCTAAAACAACAACAAATTTTGAAACAAATAGGAGAATAAGAAATGGCAAAATTACATCATGTGAAGAATGCGAAGAAAGCCCGACCTGAACACAACATCGAAGTCGGTGATGAGTATTGGTGGTGGAAGCATTATGGTAGAGAAAAACAATGTAGCAAAGTAAGGCCGACAAGAAAACAATTAACAACTTCTGAGTACCTCAAACAAGTGTATAATTGGATAGATGATATGCCTAACTTTGAATCTCTGTCTGATTTAGAGGCGCACAATGACAACTTTGTGTTGGAATTGGATTCAATTGCAGATGATTATCAAGGAAGACTGGATTCAATGCCTGATCATTTGCAGACTACGGCACCTTCAGCAATACTATTGACAAATCGAATTGAATTGCTTCAAGCCATTTCCTCTGAGTTGCAGTCTTTTTCTTTTGAAAGAGAGGATGAAGATTTGGAAGAAGTAATTGATGAATATCGTGAAATCGTTCAGCGTTTGGAAGAGGGCTGATTATGTTGTTTATAAAAGATAACTACTATTTGGTAACTACAAATGACTGGTTTTATGGGCCTGATGGATCTCAATACAAAGCTGTATGGGGCAGAGTAGAAATTTTAAAAGATGAGACATTAGGCATAAAAAATGAAAGAGGTCATGCTAACTGGTTTGTAGCAGTAGGACGAGGAGAATCGTCAAGAGCAATTATTGCCGGGTGTCAAATTCACTATGCTGTTGAATGCCCAGAACCTCCAATAAGCACTCATACAAAGCATTGGACAGAACAAGGAGGCAAGTGTTCTGAATATTTAGCACCTAATCCTGTTTATATTGCAGAGGATATTGATGATCTTAAATCCTAATACACAAGACGCTATTCAACTCTTTCACGAGGGTTCTCTGGTCTTTTCACGAATGCACAGAAATGGTATTCGTGTCGATATGCAATATTGTAGAAAAGAACAGAAGAAAATGGAAAAGTCTATTGAAAAAATAGTGGACAAGATTGAGACTTCAACAGAGGGCAGGCTCTGGAGAAAGACTTATGGAAATAAAACTTCTTTTCTTTCAGGCGATCAATTGTCCACAGTATTGTATGATAAATTGGGTATAGAGTCGATTAAAGAAACTGATTCAGGTGCTCGGTCAACAGAAGAGGAAGTCCTTCTTAAATTAGGACTTCCTTTCTGTGAAGACATTGTGCAATACAGGAAACTAAACAAAGTAAAGAACACATATCTTGGTAACTTCATTGATCTTTCAGTTGATGGTTATCTACATCCGACTTATAACTTGAATTTAGTTTCTACCTTTCGATCATCTTCTTCTGATCCTAACTTTCAGAACATTCCTATACGTGATCCTCGATGGGCTAAATTGTTACGGACAGCATTCATATCAAGACACAATCATCAGTTAATGGAGATTGATTATAGTGGCGTTGAGGTTCGTATCTCAGCTTGTTACCATGAAGATCCTGTAATGATTAAGTATATCAATGG
>DNTK01000364.1 GCA_003508755.1 Bacteroidales bacterium
AAAAACGGGGCTGTCTCAAAAGCTAAAACATTACCGTTATTCTGTCCCGATCTGTTGGGATCAGAATCTCATTACTGATTATCTGCAAGTTATGAGATCCTGAAATGAATTCAGGATGACGATTTGGTGCTCTTAAGACAGCTCCATTCTTTTCTTTGATTACTAAATAAGTTCGGACATTCCCTGCTATCTCAGCAGAACAGGTACCCACGAATGCTATTTATTGAGGGCATTCGTATGAAGGATCTACCGCACAACGATAATAAGAGCGGAAACCGGTTACGGCATCGGCAAGTTCGGGAACGCCGAGCATCACATCACCCTCAGTGTAGTAGTCGCGCGAGTAATATGTTTGTGTGGTGCCTTCAATAAATTTCACAATGGACATACCAGGAGCGCTAAAGGGAGCTCCGTTAAATGAGCCGGACATGGTCCAGGTGGCCATGTAAATATCGTCTGCTAGCGTCTCATCCTCCACTATAGTGAATAGTTCCGACGATCCGGCAAACAGCTGACCCAAAAACGTGGCCATGGTATCGGGACCAAAAATATCGACAATAGGATCGTGGTACTCATAGCTATCCTCCAGGAAAGGGATCACGTTTGTCCAGTTGTCTGCATGAATCTCAACCAGTTGACGACCAATCGTTAGCTGATCATTGTTGATCTGCTGCTGTGAGCGCAATGAGTTATTTTCTTTGCTTAAAGCCGGAGGTGGAAGCGGACAGTCAAAGGTCGGATCTACAGCACACCGGTAGTACATCCTGAAGCCCCCAATTGCATCATCAAGGCCGGGGATGGTGGCCATGATGTCACCCTCGGAATAATAATCTCGCTGGTAATATACCTGTGTTGAATTGGGTAAGAATTTGAAAATTGAGATGCCTTTGGCCTGATAAGGCACTTCAAGAAAATCTCCAGCCATGGTCCATGTGGCGGAATAAATATCGTCGATGAGGGTTTCGTCATGAACCGTTGTTACTAAACTGGGAGAGGCCTCTAAGATGAGCTTGTTGAGAAATGCAGTCATATCCGCAATCCCGTTGATGTCAACTATCGGATCGTGGTATTCGATGTCGTCGGTGTAGTACGGTAGAATTTCATCGATGTTAGGCGCCTGCACTTCGAGCAGGGCCCGACCTATCTTGAGCCGCTCCTGGTGTAGCTGTGATGAACCATCGTTAGAATCGTCGCCCGAGCAGGCCTGAAGCATCAGGACCATAATGATGCATGCGAGCATGGCAAATGCTTTGAAAAACTTTTTCATGTGTGAACTCCTTTATAAATTGATTCGTAAATAAGAAAATAAATAAATCTAACTCTAAACAATTATAAGTTAATTATTTATGTAATACAAAACAAATATTGTCAATTTAAAATATGCCTGTTTAAATTTTATTAGTGGTTTTTCTGTTGTTATGAGATAGCATATAATGATATCCAGAAAGTATTCAGAAGCATTCCGTTAGTATAATGAAGCATTGAGCTTGTACTCAGTACCATTAGAAAAGCTAAATTAGCAGCACCAGGCAAATATTTCTTGCTTAGATAAAAAAATTGAAATCCTTCTTAATTTAAATGAAATAGTTATTATTGTATCATGTTAAATTTTTTCACAAAACAGATATATGAAATTTTCACTATCTATTCTGCCATTTCTATTTATCCTGCCGCTTTTAAATGCCCAGCAGTTTAATCAGACTAAAATACCTGAATGGGTTAAGCCAGTTGAAATACCATCCACTTCAGCGCTTTCGAAATATGACATTTCCTCAGGCTATTACAATGCATTGGAAGATTATCAATTAAATTTTACTGATTATGAAGTGTTTAGCCGCACTGCAATACGTGTTTTATCTTATAGCGGTATAACCAACGCTTCTCAACTTTCAATTACATATGATACCTCTTACCAGGAATTAAATATTCACCATTTATATGTGTGGAGAAATGGTGAGAAGTTCGACAGAACGGATGAATTGACATTTGAGATAATGCATAACGAATTCTACCTTAACCAGGGTATTTACTCAGGCAATATAACGGCCTATGACATTTTAAATGATATTCGAAAAGGAGATTTAATAGAATTTGCATATACCCTTAGTGGAGATAATCCTATCTTCGAAGAAGAAAAGTACTTCTTATTTCCACTGGAGACATTTAACCACGTTGACCTTTTATCCTACAGAATACTATACCCTGAGGAAAAGGATTTTACACTCCAATTTTCTGAGCCCGACAGTATTTCTTATACAGACACCATTATTAATCATATGCATGTTCTGGAGATAGAACTTGCTGATCTTTCACCACTGCAACTCGAGGATAATATTCCTTCGTGGGTTATTCCGTACAGCTACTTTACCATCAGTAGTATGAAAACATGGAATGAAGTGAACACCTGGGCACAAAGGGTTTTTAATCTTGAAGAGGTTCCCGATTTATCGTCAGTATTTGAAGAGATTTTTACCGGAGACGAAACCACCGAAGAACAAATCAATAAAATAATCAACTACGTTCAAGATGATATCCGATACATGGGGATTGAATCGGGAATCGGCAGCATCAAACCATTTGCACCGGGGCAAGTGGTAAAGCAACGATTTGGTGATTGCAAAGATAAGTCCCTCTTGCTGGTTTGGTTACTTAAAAAAATCGGTATTGAAAAAGCTTATCCGGTTTTAGTGAATACCTCCATGTTGCACCAGCTTGATAAATTGCTGCCAAGCAACCAGGTATTTAATCATGCCATAGTAAAGTTTGAATACCAGGATAGTATTTACTGGGTTGATCCGACAATTGCCATGCAGGGCGGAAACTTCAGGGTACAATACACCCCCGATTACGGTAAAGTTCTCGTTATTGGCGAGTCGCTGGACACACTGCAGAACATGATGACAAAAACATACAATAATGTTGCTGATATTGAGGAGCATATTATTATCCCGTCCCTGAGCGAACCGGCAAAGCTTAAGATAACCTCAACGCGCTATGGTTTTTCCGCCGATTCAAGAAGGTCATTGTTGGAATATTATTCCCTCGAAGATTTATTAAAATATGTCGATGATGAGCTAAAAGCAGTATATCCCGTTGTAGAACGCACTAGCGAGATTATTGTGCAGGATAGTACCGATAGCAATGTGTTTACAATGTTATACAACTATGAACTCGATGATTTCATCACCGACAGTAAAAGTTCTTTTGATGTAAACGGGTATTCAATTTTTAAATATGAGCCCAGATTGCTGTACTCCCATTTTAGCGAATCTACTTGCCTTGACAGGGATTACAGCTATGCCCTTGATGACTCTGAAGAACTTCGATTCAGGGTAATCGTTGAATTCCCCGAAGAAATGTTAATCAATGATTCCTTTAAATCCTATGACCACGATGCCTATCTATTCGAAGAGAAAGTCGAACAACTGAACCCGAAAACTATCAAGTTAGAATACCTGTATAACAACAAGGTAAAATTTGTGCGTGCCGAAGACTATAAAGAATTCTGTGAGGAACGCAAGCAGATAATTGAGAACCTGCCAACCGTATTCTATTTTCCAAACTAATTTAAACAAGCATGAGAAAAGTTAAATATATCCTACTCTTAAGCATACTCAGTACTTTTGTCTATTCACAGGATACTACAATTGTTTATTACAATCATGAATGGGAAGAAATTGACAACAAAGAATATGCTTCGTTTTATAGAAAATCCTTTACGGACAGCAGCGGAGCTCATGCTGTATACGACTATTTTATCAGTGGTAAAATACAAATGACGGGTACCTACAAAACTAAAAAAGAAAAAAAACAAAGTGGGTTATTTACCTATTACTACGAAAACGGCCAACAGCAATCGCATGGCAGGTACAGCGAAGGCTTAAAAGTTGGCAAATGGACTCAATGGTATGAAAATGGCCGGGTAAAATCAGAAGGTGAATATGCAAAAGGTGAATTAAACGGTTCCTGGAAATATTGGCACGAAAATGGCGAAGTAAGAAGCAGCGGATCATACACAGAGGGCAAGCGCGAGGGCGAGTGGCAATTCTGGTTTGACAATGGAAACCCTGAAGCCGGCGGACGTTATGACGATTATCAGCGGCAGGGAAAGTGGATGTATTATTATGAAAATGGCCAGAAAAGCCGCGAAGGGTATTATAACAAAGACTTAGTAGTAGGAGAATGGACCTACTGGTTTGAAAGTGGTGAAAGAAAAGCAGCCGGAGTATTTAATGAAGGGGAAAGAACAGGCACGTGGAGCTTTTGGCATAAAAACGGTACCCTGAACTCGAATGAAACCTATCTTAAGGGAGAATTAACAAGTGCCATTGGTTATCACCCGAATGGAAACCTTAATTATGAAGGCAACTATCAGAATGGTATCCGCCATGGGAAATGGGTATTCAGCAATGCCAGCGGTAGAATTTACCTGGAAGGCACATTTGAAAAAGGCAAGCACGAAGGTGAGTGGGTGCGCTATTTCCCGGCTGGAGAAATGAAGCTGTTATACAAGAAAGGCAGATTGCAAAATAAAAGGTTGGGTGGAATTGTTAACAGATAGCATTGGAACAAGGGAGCTAAATGCACCAGCCTTCCGTTACCCGGTATTTCTCAAAAACTGGTTATTGAGTATGCCGCTGTTGCAAGGGGACCTTAAACCAGAAAGTAGAACCCTTGCCGGGTTCTGAAATAACATCGATAGTTCCATGGTGTTTTGATACAAATTCTTTGCACAAAATTAAACCTAACCCGGTTCCTTTTTCATCTTCGGTGCCCGGAAAAGAAATCTTCTTGCTCACCTTAAATAAATCCGCGCAGTGTTGAGGTTCAATTCCAACACCACAATCCTCCACCGAAACTTTAGCAAAACCATCCTCTTTTTCCACTTCAATAATTATTGACTTATCGCGGTATGAGTATTTTACGGCATTCATGATAAGATTTCTGAGTACCGTAGTTATCATATTTTTATCCACTTCTATTTCAATTTCATCTTTTATCTGGCAGTTAATCCGTATATTTTTTGAATGTGCAGCAGCCTCCGAAATGCCTATGGCTTCGTTGACTAATTCGGTTAAGCTGGTTGGTTCCGGTTCAAAAGTTATGGTGTTGGTTTGTGACCTGGCCCAGGTAAGCAGGTTCTCAAGCAAGAGATAGGTTTTTTCGGTAGAAGAATGAACAAGATCAATCAGTTTCTGCTTCTCCTCCTCTTCAAGATCGGTATACTCCGACGAGAGCACATTAGTAACACCCATAATGCTTAAAAAGGGATTCCTTAAATCGTGTGCTATGATGCTAAAGAATTTATCTTTTGTGGTATTTAAATATTCCAGTTCCTTGTTTTTTTCTGATATTTCTTTTGTTCTTGCTTTAACCTTATGTTCAAGCATTTTCTTTTGCACAATTAACCGCCTGTTATAAGTAACTATGGCTAATACAATCAAAATGGAAAATGTTATCAGGTAAAGCAAATAAGCCCACCAGGTCTGATACCAATGAGGGACTACCGAGAAGGAAACTGCACACGCATCACTCCAGTTATAATTACCATGCTGCCTGGCTTTTACTTTAAAAGTATATTCTCCAACTGGTAATTTAGGCAATAACACCTCGTTTTCAGTTATTTCAAGCGACCAGACATCTGAAAAACCCTCCAGCTTGGTTTTATATACTATATCGCCTCCGGGCATTTCAAGCGAAATATACTCGAATTGAATGAAAGAGGGTTTATTTATTTCAAGCTGTTTTGTTTGCGTTGATATAACTTGTCCATCAACTAAGATACCTGTTAAGATTGGCGGTTTTTTTTCCTTTTTTTCTGCAACCCCTGCTGAATAATTTAGTTCTGTCTTGGTGCCAAACC
>DNTK01000527.1 GCA_003508755.1 Bacteroidales bacterium
GTTTACCGATATTGGAAATATATGGTTAGTGAACGAGGACGAATCACGCCCTGGTGGCAGGTTTAACGCTAACACTTTTATCAACGAACTGGCCGTAAGTTCTGGTATTGGTTTAAGGATAAGCATAGATCCAATTATTGTCCGTTTTGATTGGGCCTGGCCAATGCGTTATCCGTATCCTATTGAAAACAGTCACTGGGTAATCGATGATATTAATTTTTCGAGTTATGACTGGAGAAAGAAAAATCTGATTCTAAACATATCACTGGGGTATCCTTTCTAGCAAAGTCAAATAGGAAATGCCACTTGTCAGACAGTTAATTCACGAAATGCTTTCACGGGCAGTTGAAAGGTGCTTTTGAATCATTTCCTGGAGGGTTTCTCTATCGATGGGTTTACTGACAAAATCGGAACAGCCTGCCGAAATAGCTTGTTCTCTGTCTTCAGAAGTAGAATAGGCAGTTTGAGCCACAATATTTACGGAAGGGAGCATTTGCTTTATTCTTCTTGTGGCATCAAGACCATTAAGCTCCGGCATTTTAATGTCCATTAATATCAGATCAACTTTATTGTTTTTGCAGAATTCAATAGCCTCAAGGCCATTTTTAGCATGCACAACATTGCATTTTATGGGCAGTTTTTTTATCACTGTTAGGTAATAGACGTAATTAATTTCTTCATCCTCTGCCACAAGAATTGTATATATTGTAGGAGCTTTCTTATCTGAAGCATTCTCTTCTTCTGGCATCAACACATCGTCGTATACGGGTTTATACGGAATAGTAAATAAGAAAGTGGAGCCCATTCCTTTCTCTGATTCAACCCTTATTTTACCGCCGAGCAGCTCCGTATTTTCCTTAGCTATGGACAAACCAAGTCCCAGCCCACCATATTTTCTTGAAAGGCTTTTATCTTCTTGAGAAAACCGTTCAAAGATTACTTCTTGTTTATCAGGGCTTATTCCAATGCCGGTATCTTTTACATAGAACTCAATCATTTTACCATCAATGAGGTTATACCCAACCTCTATGAATCCGTGATAAGTATAGTTCAAGGCATTATCAATAAGATTATTTAATATTTTTGAGAGTTTTACCTTATCCGTTTTAATGGTTGTTTGCTTATCGCTTAAGTCGCGGTGAATATAAAGCGGTGTTTTGTTGTCTTTCGCTTTTCTGTCAAAAATGGCAAATAATTCCAGCAAAGCATCGTTGATGCAAACATCTTCTTCGATGATCTTAATTTGCTTGGTCTCCAACACAGAGATTTCCAGGATATCGTCGATTATTTGCTTCAGCTGATGGCTGCTGTTGACGATGATGCTTGTGTACTGCTTTATTTTCTCCCCATCCAATTCCGGGTCGTTAAGCATATCGGAAAACCCGATAATACCATTCATAGGGGTTCGAATCTCATGACTCATGTTGGCGAGAAATTCTGATTTCAACTGATCGCTTTCTTCAGCTTTTTCTTTAGCAAGGCGTAGCTTTTCATTTGCTTCTCTAAGCTGAGTTTCTACCCTTACCCGGTCACTTAAATCACGTATTATAGAGATATAATAATCACCTTCGAGTTTCTTTGAGTTCATCTCAATAGGAATTGATGCGCCGCCTTTTCCTATTATATCGCGGTTGATGATAATGCTGCCGCCCGAATCAAGTACATCAAAACGCAGAGGAGAACTTTTAAGGGTTTCTTCTGAAAAAAGCTTCCGGATGTGTTGGCCAATAAGCTCCTCTTTGGTATAGCCGCTCATTTGACAAAAACTGGCATTCACCTCGATTATTTCCCCTTTTGTATTCCCAATAAGTATTCCATCGCCGGCATGTTCGAAAATTGTACGAAACTTGTGCTCATTAACAGCTAACTCCTCTTCGATTTTTTTTCGATGAGAAATATCCCGCACAGCAGTGACCCGCATGTCGCGGTTTTTATAATTAATTGTTCTTCCCTGCACTTCCCCGAAAAATTTAGCACCATCTTTTCGAACAAAAACAGCTTCGTAGGGATCCTGGTAAGCCTCCAGAATATGGGTTTGAACAATATCTTTATAGGCATCGTCTATTACATCGGTAGCAAACATCCCGATTAATTCATCATAGCTGTATCCAAGTAACTTACATCCTGTCTGATTTGCTTCCACACAATATCCTCTATCCAGAATAAATATACCTTCGAATGAGGCATTAGAGAGCGATTTTAAACGTTCCTCACTTTCGATAAGGGCTTTCTCTGCTTCCCTACTGCTGGTCACATCTAACACAAAAGAACGCACACCAACCACTTTGCCTTTTTCATCTTCGAAAGGTACATTGTACCATTCGCAGTGAATAGTTTTACCCGATTTAGTGTTATTTGGATTGGCGCCGCGTGATCCTCCGACATTTTGTAGCAGATCTTGCCAGATTTTTTCCACATCCGGCAGCGCATCTTCCGGAATAATAAGCTCGCTGGCTTTTGCCCCCATTGCTTCCCGGGAAGTGAAGCCAAAGATATCCTCAGCAGCTTTATTCCAGTAGCTCACGCGAAAATCAAGGTCCCAATCAATAATTCCGAGCGGAGATGATTTAACGGAGGTTTCGCTGTTTTCATAACTCAGATAATGAAGATGCTTCCTTTTCAAGAAAATATTTTCTTTCCTGACTTTTTCAAGCTCAGATAAAAGGTCTTCATATGTAGGTTTCTTTTTCACTGGAATTAAAAAAATGAAATAAGGATCGCATCATGAATTTAACGAAAAAAAATAAAACACTTCATATAAAGTGTTTTATTCATCGATTAAATTTTATCACAATACCCTGTGCTAGATAGCTTGTATTTTAAAAAAGTAATCTACAGAGCAAATTTCGGCACTATTGAAAAAGAATTTGATGGGCTTATTCTTTCCAATGCACTTCAACCATTTCGGTTCCGATTTTATCCTTGGCAATAGCAGCAAGGTTCATAAGCTCGTCTTTACAACAATCCACACTTTGGTTATTGTTTAACCTGGTCTTTAGCTCATCTGCTAGTTCAGCAACAGTAATGGTTCTTTTTGACATGGCTATTTGTTTTTGGAGTTAAGTAAATTCGTACAATTAAAGGTACAAAAAAATAACATTGCTTCTTTGTTTTGTATCGGATGGATAGCCTTGTTTTAAAATTGTTTAAATCTATTGCTCAATCTTATTAAATATCATTGTTTTTGAGCAGTACCTACTATATTTTTACACATCATTTTTCAGGGAGATATGACAACATTTAATGCTATTGCAAAGGAATACGATGCCTGGTATCAAACTCCGCTGGGCATGTTTGTTGATGAAGTAGAATCGAACGTGGCATTTGGCACAATTGAAATCCGGCCCGGAATGAAAGTATTAGATGTGGGTTGTGGCACAGGTATTTATTCCAGACGCCTGGCTGATATGGGTTGTTCAGTTGTTGGAGTGGATATTTCTGGTAATATGCTGGAAATTGCACGCAAAAAAGTTCCAGAAGCCAATTTTATTGAGTCCAGTGTTTATGCACTTCCATTTCCGAAGGATCATTTTGATCTGGTATTTAGCATGGCTACATTCGAATTTATACACAACGCGAAAGCAGGTTATTTTGAGATGAAACGGGTTGCTAAACCTGGAGCGAATATTTTTATAGGCACCATTAATGGTGATAGCTCCTGGGGTGAACTCTATAAATCAGAGAAGTTTAAGGAAAACACAGTTTTCAGAGATGCTCATTTTAAAACGCCAATCGATTTCCAATCGATAGACACACAGTGCCAGTTGAAGACATCGGGGTGTGTATTTTTTGATCCGGCAACGCCGGAAACAGATTTAACCTGGGAAAACGAGAAACGGCTCTCAAAAATGGCAAGACCCGGATTTATTACTGCGGTATGGCAAAAGAAAATATAATAGCCTGTCAAATATCTTATTTACCTCTAAATTCAGAGAATTACCTAAAAGATATCGATGAGGTTATTCATCTGTTATTGACAGATTTCCCTGATTGCCAGGTAGGTGAAATATCGACCTATTTCAGGGGACCTGCTGACAGGGTGCTAAATACCGTACGCAAAATTATTTTTAAAATGGATAATAAAGAGAAGCAATACTCTATTAGAATCGAATATTCCAACATCTGTGGGTGCCAGATCTAATTTTTCTGAACCATCCCTATTCCCAACTGTTATTCAAACAAAAATTTTTTATTATGTCTTTATTCTGGCTAATTCTCGTTGGTTTTGGTGCATTCCTGTTCATGGAATTTATGGCTTGGTTTACGCATAAATATGTTATGCATGGCTTTTTGTGGGTCTTGCACAAAGACCATCACGCACCACAACGCAAAGTGTTTGAGCGAAACGATTTTTTTGCTGTGATTTTTGCCGTCCCGAGCTTTCTGGGAATATACCTGGGTCTCTTAAATTCGCAACCGGTAGTTCTTGCTCTTGGAATTGGCATTGCAACCTACGGAGTTTCCTACTTTCTTTTTCACGACATCTTGTATCATCAGCGGCTAAAAATCTTCGGGGATAACATGCACTGGTATTTTCGTTCCATTGTAAAAGCACATTTCGATCATCACAGAGGGAAAAAGAATTATGGTTTCTTATTTATGGTGCCTTTAAGATATATCCAGGACGGATACAAACAAAGAAAAGAAACCCAAAGCAAGAGCTAAAGAAAATTTAATATTTGTATAAGAATTTATTGATGTAAATGCAGTTTATTGGCATTCAAATTGTCTATTAACTACGTGAAAACATCAACCCTTGCATACCAAAACCGTATAATTGAGAAAACAACTCACATGCTCTCAAAAGGCACAAAAATATACCGTTGGCTCGAATTAACAGGACTATACATTGGAATTCCACTATTGCTAAAGTTTGATATTTTGCCTGTTTTCAAGCTGGTGCCGCTGTTTCTTGTTTTTTTTATCTACCTCTACATTCTTTTGCGCGACAAAGATTTTAAAAGAAAACGCTTTAAACTAAATGGGTTTAATGCCTGGCAGATGATATTCTGGCGCTCGGCAATAATGATTCTTTTTTTAATCGGATTTACCTGGTTTATTTATCCGACACAGTACCTGGCATTGCCCACAGAAAATACCGGGTTATGGATAAAAATAGTTTTATTGTACCCGTTTTTTTCTGTGATTCCCCAAGAATTGGTTTACAGGGTGTACTTTTATCATCGCTTTCAGGGAATACTTGGTAATCGTAATCTTCTGATAATTCTAAATGCAGTATTATTCTCCTTCTCGCACATTATTTTTGAGAACTGGGTAGCCATCGTGTTTACTTTTGTGGCCAGTATTTTATTTTCACTGACTTACCTGAGGCATCGCTCTTTCACGATCGTTTCGCTGGAACAT
>DNTK01000460.1 GCA_003508755.1 Bacteroidales bacterium
CCGCCATTAGCAAGAATTTCAGGAGCTCCCTGGACTATTTTAGAATGGTGTGGAGTGTTTTCCGGAAAGTCTTCTATTCGCATAAAACCGCTTACCGAAACTACGAAAGATCTAGACTCTTTGGCAATAAATTTTGTAATATCAGCTGTAAGATGCTCAGATCCTGGCCAAACAGCAATATGTAAATTTTCCCCCTGACCATACATGGCTGTACGGGTTAATGGCATCCAGTTTTCCCAACAGTTCAGACCACCAACTGTAAACTCCTTTAGTTGGTGCACCTGAAGACCATAGCCATCGCCTGGAGACCAGGCTAATCGTTCCTCATAAGTTGGTTGAAGTTTCCGGTGAACCGATTTTATTTCGCCTTTCGCATTTATGTAAACTAATGAGCAGTATAAACTGTGTGAGCCGCGATTAACAGCTCGTTCGATAATGCCCAGATAAACAGCTATTTTATACTTTCTGGCGATTTGACAGACTTCATCCAAATCGCCATACTCCACCTGAATGGAATTATTTATATAATGTGCATGAATTTCTTTTTGTATGGGTGAATTAAATTCAGCGCCATGTGTTAAGGTGAGCCAAAAAGGATATCCCGGAAGCACTCCTTCGCCAAATACTACTAACTCACATTTCTCCTTTCCTGCTTTTTCTATATAGTCAATAACCTTCTTGGTTGTTGCTTCTTTATTCAACCAAACCGGAGAGATTTGAGCCATTCCAATTTTTAATGTGCTGTTCATTGTGATACTTTTTATCGAGGATTAATCATGTTATTCGACTACGATTTTTCTGGTTGCCCGCTTAATGATCCATTGCGTATGTTTATTGCCAGATAAACTCCATTGCCTTATGAGTTTTGCTGTTGGTTCATAGTTTACCTTGAGCCAATCGGTTAAATGGTTGGCAACCGATTTTTTCACAAACATAACCGGGTCTTCTTTCAGGATTTCCAAAATCTCAAATACAGGTTCAGGATTATTTATAAATGTATCGAGTTTGGCAGACCAGGGTAATTTTGGACGCAACCCCTCGCTGGCTAGCCGGCGAAGATGATAGTTCCCAGAAAGCGCCCATTCCTTCATTTTGTTGAGGGTTTTATCAGGATACTTTCTTATATAAGGCCGGATAGCATATTCACCGGTATTTCGTTTTGTAATCTCTTCGATGGCAGCAATAGAAATATCAAACTCATCCAGCCCATATTTTTCTACAAACTTACCAATTGGCATCACCCAATAATAGTTGGTAAACATTCCTGTTTCGTTGGGATTTTCATCACCTAATATAGATGTTAAAATATGTGTACTGTGTTTATAATTCTGTGGTAAATGTTGGTATAATAACTCTGCAAATAGGATTATTCGTTGAGTATAGGTCTTGTTTACAATTTCTTTCTCAACTTTAGCACAAAAGTTACTTGAATCGAATTCAGGATAGACAGGATTAATTCTTTCTGAAAGCAACTCGGCTAAGTTCCTGCCAAAATATTCGGTTATGCTATATTTGGTGCCCATGGTCAGTTCGGAATTAATTATTACTAAAACTTAAAATGACTCTATGGTAAACTTAGGGATTTTCTTTCCTCATACTAGCACTTGTTTTTAGATGTATACGATTTTTATCGTTGACAACTATTTGTTTGTTAATGTCCGATCGACATTTTAATCGAGTTCTTTTTTGTGTTGGTTAACAAAGCGACTTGAGCGAATAATATTTTATGTACGATGCGGAATGACATCATGCCTTATTACTAAGCACTATTTGTAGCCTTTTATTTTTTCTTTTTGGAACTCTGAAAGAATATTTGCAAACAAATCTTTATTAAAAATATACAGGCAATATTTAATCTTTGTATAAGGGTTTAACTTCTGATTAAGATTAACCTCAATTTTATCGACAATAGCAAGGTGCTTTGTAATTGCTCTGTCCAGGTTTTCTTCGGTAAAGCCTTCTTTGATATTGAGGATTTCCTGGACAAAATTATCAACCTTATACTCAATGAATTTGTAATCGGGGAAATGCTTTAGCGCAATAAATAAAAACCGGAAAACATCCAAAGGAACCGCATTATCAGAAGTTGCCTTTCTTTTTAACCGGTCTTTTATCTTCTTTTCTTCCAGCACTATTTCTTTATAAATGTTTAGAAATTCTTCATCGGCAATTTCAAATAAGGCAGAAAGGCGATTAATTCTGCGTTTAAGATATTGTGGTATACTTTTTTTGTATTTTATTTTATGGTCTAAAACACTCCATGCATCTTGTATTACTGTTCTGATTTGCAACTCAAAAGCTATCTGACTAATTTCTATCAAATCTTTGCTTGCATCTTTTTTCTTTTTAAGAGCCAATTGCAGGTGGAGGCTTTTATAACCGAATTTATTATCCGTTTGTTCCATCTGCCTGGTTTTATCCGTAATATCAATTACTCTAAAGTATTTTTTAATGGCTTTTTTTATGGCAGTTACATCTTCGGAATAGTAGCAAACAGCCCGTAGACCAACTAAATCAGAAATATAAGATTGAATATTAAAAGGTGTGTCTGGTTCCAGGTTAGGCAGGTATTTTCTTTTGAATTTGCTCACACAACCATCAATTGATTTAATACGGGCGTTAACTTCAATAACTTCAGGAATTCTATTAATTAAACTACCACAATGCTCAATAGC
>DNTK01000384.1 GCA_003508755.1 Bacteroidales bacterium
CTATTTATTTGTTTTCTTCGGTGTGCTCTTGTTTTTTTACCTTGAATTTTCAGAAGAGTATTATGGTGTGACACCTTACGATAAAATTACTAACGTGCATAAATTTGTCCGTTGGGGGATATATTATGTTTTGACTTTCCTGATTCTTTTTCATTCAGGACCTGAATCGTCATTTGTTTATATGCAGTTTTAATAACCTAGCTGAAAAAGAACCAGGATGAGCTTTCCATTAGAAAAATATTACCTTTCAATAATATTGTTTGATATTATAATGGGATGTTCTAAATGGCCATTTAACATTTAAATTACATTTTTGTGAAAAGGATTTTTACACATTTATTTTTGTTTTTATTGCCGTTTATTCTGAATACAGTTATTGTATACATTGTAGATCCATACAATATAATCTATAAATCACATATAGTTCCTGATGAGGCGAAGTATAAATGTATCCGCCGAACCGCTGCAACAATTCCACGAGGACAGGTGCCATGGAAAATGGCTGAATTTGAAAGAAATCCAAAAGCAAATGTCGTATTTGGCGATTCAAGGATGACACACTTAAATGCTAAATACTTTACCGAACAAACCGGCGAAGAAATGTACAACTTTTCTATTGCTGGCGGCAACCTGAAAACTGCTATTGATTTATTCTGGTTCAGTACCGAACATATCAACTTAAAAAGGGCATTCTTTCAAATTGGGTTTATTAATTTCAACGACAATGTTAATTATGAAATTGTTAGCCCATATTTTAAATTTAAGCAGAATAGCCTCAATTATTTCAATAGCCGCAGTGTATGTATTGATACATATTCGGTGCTGTATTATCTAATCTCGGGCAATGAGAATTTTGCAGACATAGAATACCGCGAACGCAATATTGATTTATGGCAACGTGGCTTCGATTTAGTCGATTTCAGGCTTACAGATTTTATTTATCCCGAAAATTATTTAAGTGAGTTTAAAAAGATCTTTGACTATTGTAAGCAGAATAATATCGAACTTAAGTTTATACATATACCAAACCATGAGTCGTTTGAACCTAAGATAGTAAAACATAATAAAGAGGCTGAATACCAGGGATATTTTAATGATCTCAACAATTTAGGTGGATTAATCAGCCCTAAAGAAGAGTTGGAAGCCTTTACGAGTAATAAAGAAAACTACAAAGATGTATTCCACTTTTACCCTTCTTTTGCAGATTCCATATCAAATGCCATTTGGAGGAAATACCTTGAAACTTCCCGGCTTTCTGAATTATAGAACCAAACCGTTTATTCGATGAGGCATGTCGTTATTATCGGATCCGGAATTGTGGGGCTGGCCACAGCACTAAAATTTTTGCGAAAAAATCCGAATGTTAAGGTTACCATTATCGAAAAAGAATCGGGTCCTGCCATGCATCAAACAGGCAATAATAGCGGTGTAATACATGCGGGGGTATACTATAAACCCGGAAGTTTAAAGGCCCAGAATTGCCGGAAGGGATACCAGCAATTAATTGACTTTTGTGATAAAGAGAACGTCAATTACGAACTGTGCGGAAAATTAATTGTTGCTACTAAGGATGAAGAACTTCCCCGCCTGGAGAATCTTTATGAACGGTCTATAAAAAACGGGTTAAGTAAGGTTAAAAAGCTATCGCAGGAAGAGATTAGTAAATATGAACCGCATGCAAGCGGATTAGCTGCACTTTATGTTCCTTATACGGGCATTGTTAATTATGCAGAAGTTGCACAAAAGTTTGCTGAAGTGTGTATGCGACAGGGAGCACAGATAAAATACGGCAGTCCAGTTGAAGGCATTATAAAAAAGTCTGACGGTGTGGAGGTGGTAACACCATCCGAAACCTTTGAAGCCGATTTATTCATCAATACCGCCGGGCTATACAGCGATAAAATTTGCAGAATGACCGAAATTGATTTACCCGTTCGTATTATTCCATTCAGGGGTGAATATGTAGCTCTTAAGAAAGAAAAGGAGCACCTCGTTAAAAACTTGATATACCCCGTTCCTGATCCTAATTTTCCATTTCTGGGTGTTCATTTTACACGGATGATAAATGGGGGTATCGAAGCTGGTCCAAATGCCGTTTGGGCTTTTGCAAGGGAAGGATATAAGTTTTCAAATGTCAATGTTCGAAATGCTCTTGGTGACCTGCTGTGGCCAGGCTTTAGAAAAGTAATGCGCCAATATTGGAGGATGGGGCTCGGTGAGTACTATCGCTCATTCAGCAAAAAGGCATTAGAGAAAGCCATGCAACCATTGATTCCCGAAATTACCAGGAATGATTTCGTGAAAGGTGGTGCAGGAGTGAGAGCTCAGGCCTGCAGTCGGAATGGGGGGTTGATTGATGATTTTCTTATTCGGGAGAATCAATGGTCAATTCATGTATTAAATGCGCCTTCACCTGCCGCAACAGCATCACTGGCAATTGGCGAAACAGTTGCCGAATTAGCACACAAAAGGTTGTCTTACCTTTAAGAATAAAAAAAGCGGAAAACTATCAACCGAATTATAGCCTTCCGCTCTTTGCACTTGTGTGCCTTTACTCTTTTATTCTGTTCTGTTTTTCTGCTTGCTCATTGAGCATATTTACAATCATGCGGCTTTCACCTTCACAAGTATGGAAAATAACAATACGCTCCCGGTCGTCGCACATAAAATGTGTATACAAATCGCAACCTAAAACAGAATCAATAGCCACCAGGCTATCTTTGAAATGATACTTGAATATGTAATAGGTATAATCGAAATAAAAGGCTTTGACAGTATCTCCCTTTTCTGTAATGTAATAGGTTCTTTCATCGATATTAAAGGTGTCTTTAATATAAATAAAGGACCGTTTTTGATTTAAAACAATTGGAGTTGTGTCTACATAGCTTATCTGAGTTCTGGTTTTAATTTTTGTCTTTACCACGGTGTCCCGTACAATTTTTTCTTGATAGATGGTGTCATAAATTGTTTGAACAAGAGTGTCTTGAGTCGATTGGTGCTGAAGGTTACCATTGCTTTTTCGTTGAACAAAAATTACCAGGAGTAATAATACAACCAGTATAATAAGTAATATACTAAGGAGGTTATTCTTTTTTGCCATCGCTTTAGTGAATGATTTTCACTATAAGTTACTCAATTTTCATCAACATTTCAAGGTTTTTTATCCATGGGTGTAAAGCAAATTGCACAAAAAATAAAACCGCCATCCTAAAATAAAAGCAGAATGGCGGTTTTCGGCAGAAAATTTTCACCTTTTATTCTATCTCAGAATCAACCACTTCTTCCTGGATCGTATGGTGTTCTTCGGTATATTTCTTCATTACTCTGTTGAGCCATGGTAGCATTACAAAAATCAGTACAACAGACACAGTAACCAGCAGGGTGTTTGTCAAGAAGAAATAGGCCTTGTTGTCATAGGTATCCCACATTCCACTCAGTACTCCTGAAAGTTTATTTCCAATAGAAGTAGACAGGAACCACCCGCCCATCATTAAAGCAGTAATTCTGGGGGGACTTAACTTTGAAACCAATGAAAGTCCCATCGGACTTAAACACAGCTCACCTAAAGTAATAACAGCATACGTACCAAACAGCCAAAGTGCAGAAGCCTTTATGGTTCCATTATTGGAGGCCGTTACTGCAAAGATCATAACAATGGCCGATAATGCAGTTATAATCATTCCCCAACCAATTTTTGTTGGTGTGGATACGGGTCCTTTTTTTCTTCTGCGCGCCATGTAACCAAAAAAACCAACCACCAATGGAGTAAACAGGATGATGAAGCCAGGATTGATGGATTGGAATAACTCTGTTGATATCAGATTTAGCTTGCCGTCTTCGGGCCATTCTTCTTCCGGAATATTTTTGAAATAAGGATCTGGTACCATTTCTGTGATCGGATTTCCTTCATCATCCAACAAAGCAGCTCCATGAAGGTCGGTTTTTGTAACCTCCCTCAGGTCGGTTGTCACAACCTGATTCAATCCTAAAGCTTCAATTGGTTTTTCAACAACTGCAGGGACCTCCCGATTTGTGTAATCCTCAGCCCAAACTGTAAGTGCGGCGCCATTCTGATGGAATATAGCCCAGAATATAACCACTGCTCCAAATACGGCAAGCAATGCTTTAATTGGCTCTTTTTCTTGTTTCCTGGCCTTTCTAAGTATGTTGAAATAGAAAATAACAACCACCAGACTGAAAAACAGAAAAGCATCAGTAGAATCTGAACCGAATACATTATCAGGTATTATCCAACCCAGAAAACCGGCAATGATAGCTGGTAAGAAAAGCGTTCCAAAAATTCGCTTCATGGGCATATCATCTTTAGTAGGCGGAGATATTTTATCCACTGCTTTAATATCATGCGCATATGTTTGCCCGGTCCAGAACCAGACAACACCAATGAGCATGCCTACACCGGCAGCAGCAAAAGCCCAGCCCCAGCCATAATTTATGCGTAAATAGGCCGCAATGAAGTTACAGGCAAAACCACCAATATTAATTCCCATGTAAAAAATATTGTATCCGCTGTCCTTTAAGGGTTTATATTTTGGATTTGAATCGTAGATCTTTCCCACAAGGGCAGAAATGTTTGGCTTAAATAAGCCATTACCCATTATTATCAGCAAAAGAGAAATATAGAAGGCATTTTCGCTGTTTGGAATGGCCAGGCCAAAATAACCTGCAGAGAAGAGTAAACCTCCGATGGTAATCGATAAACGATATCCCAGATATCGGTCGGCCAGTAATCCCCCGATAAACGGTGTAAGATAAACCAAGGCCAGATACGACCCATAAATATCACTGGCTTTTGCGCCACTAAATCCCATTCCGGGAAATTTAGCATCGCCGCCTGCTGTCATATATAAAAAGAAAATACCTATTATCAGGTAAAATCCGAAGCGTTCCCACATCTCTGTGAAAAATAGTACCATCAACCCTTTTGGGTGTTTGCGTTCTTTTGTCATGATGAAATGTTATAAATCAGGTTTATTCAGTTTAAAGTATTTGGCAAAGAATTCCGGCAAATATAGAAGAATTTTGAGACTGGGGCCTGAGCAATATCATTCCGCTGTTACATTGCCTGCAATCAAAACCTGGTATTCAAACAAATTCATGCGGAATTTGACGCTTTTGTGCTTAACTTTGATAGAGAATTAAATGGTTCATACGACCTTTAATACACAAAACCATGAAAGTTTTTACCTCTGATCAAATCCGAAAAATCGATGCCTACACCATTGAACACGAACCTGTTGCATCCATTGACTTAATGGAACGTGCTGCATTGGCATTAGCGTCCTGGTTTCGAGAGAGGTTTAATCAAGAAACAGAGTTTCTTTTGCTGGCAGGCCCGGGCAATAATGGTGGCGATGCATGGGCTCTGGCGCGAATTCTTTTTCATCATGGCTACGAAAATATCCGGTTTTATTTATTAGGAAAGGTGGATGATATCTCAC
>DNTK01000380.1 GCA_003508755.1 Bacteroidales bacterium
GGCATATATAAACTCACAATTTGAGGTATCTACATCGTTTCGCAGAAATATATCAAGCACCTCGGTAACTTCCGATGCATTGCTCACAAGGGTAACCAACTTATCCTCTTCTGCTATCTCGGCCATTAATTCGATAGGCAAACCAAAACCCCAACCCATATAAGTTATGATAACTCCCTCGTTTGGCTCAAACTCAGCAATATTTCTTACAGTCCCTGAAGGTGGTGAAGTAACAGCAGCAACATTTTTGAAAATTTGTTGTTCAAGTTCATCTGCAGTTAGCATATGATGCTTACCCTGGAAAGTACCTGGTATTTTTTCCTGGCCCATTAAGGGAAGTGTGAATAAAAGTAACCCAATAAGTTGGCAATAGATGTATCTTTTCATACAGGCTGAATATTGTTGGATATATAGTGTACCTTTCGAATAATAAAAATACTGAAATTCAGGCATAGGCATAAACCTGAACTTTTGATGCTTTCTGTCGTATATTGGGTTATATTAATTATACATGAGTGCCATTCATATTCTTAATAAAGTTTTAGGACCCGAAAACACATTTACTTTAAAGGATAGGATTTTAAACGCTGCCCTATTTAGCAGTATTGTTGTCAGCCTGCTTGCACTGCTGGCCGATAGCTTTCAGGGCTTAGGAGGCAAAGCCTACCTTTATGATTCTTTTATGGCATTAACAAATGGTACTATTTATTATTTTGGCAGGCAAAAATCGAATACCCGCCGATTGGTATATTTGTATTTACTTGTGAGTCTGACCCCCATACTGTTTGTATGGTTTTACTTCGGTGGTTTATCCGGTGCAACTTTATTGTTTTTTATAGCTATTGTGGTTATTGCAGCGATTATAACTAAAGGCTTAATTAGATTCGCAATTATTACTGCATTAATTGGCATTATAAGTTTGCTTTTTTTTATTGAAACAAATAATCCAGAAACAGTAAACTATTTTGCCGACCAATCGTCACTGATTACAGATAAATTTATTTCAGCAATTTACCTGGCAATAATGCTCTCCCTGCTCATGTTGCTTATAATGCATAGTTACCGAAAGGAGCAGCTTAAGGTAGAATCATTAAATCATACTAAAGATAAATTTCTGTCTATTATTGCTCATGACCTCAAGAGTCCGCTCAGTGCACTCTCGCAGTTAGGACAGGTGCTTGCAGAAAACCACAATAAAATACCACCGGCTAAGAGAAAAAAATTGATCGATTCTATTACCAAAACTTCAACCAATACCTATAACCTCGTTGAGAATCTTTTACAATGGGCCCGATCGGAAAGCGGCATGCTTGTTATCAAACCTGAGAAGCTTGATATAAATGACTTAATACATTTTAACCTGAAGATTCTGGAGGATAACATACAAAACAAATCTATCTCCATTCATAGCCAGATTGAAACAAATCTATATGCCTGGGCCGACTACCACATGATTCATACTGTATTTAGAAACCTGCTGTCGAATGCTGTTAAGTTTACACCTGAGCATGGTGAAATTACCGTTCAGGCCTCAAAAAACGCACAAAATAGCAAGATTAACATTTCTATTTCCGATACGGGAATTGGCATTGCACAGGAAAACATTGCCAAGCTTTTCGATATCGACAATGACTTCACCCGCAAAGGCACCAACGATGAAAGCGGCACTGGTCTTGGACTTAAGTTATGTAAAGAATTTATTAGTAAAAACCTCGGCACAATCTGTGTTGAAAGTGAGGTCTTAAAAGGAAGTACTTTTTCAGTAACCCTCCCTGCTCAAAGCTGATACAAAAAACTGCAATCTGAATTTTGCTTGAATCTCAACAATATCATGGCTTTTATGATTTGATTTTCATACCTTTAGTAGAACAACCAATTGTTGAGTGCCATGTTAAAAGAGAAACTTACACAATATCTCGAAGACAGTATCCGAGACAACTGGGATATGCCTGCCCTCGCCGATTATAATGGAATACAGATGTCCTATAGCAAGGTTGCTAAAAAGATTTGTCTACTCCACCTGGTTTTTGAACACGCGGGCTTAAAGCCACAAGACAAAATTGCATTAATTGGGAAAAATTCTGCCAACTGGGGTGTTACATTTCTTGCTATTGTTACCTATGGAGCCGTTGCTGTTCCAATTTTACCCGATTTTATGCCAGGAGATATTCAGGAAATCGTTAATCATTCCGATTCAAAAATGCTTTTCTCGAGCGAATCTATTTTTAACACTCTTCATCCTGAAAAAATGCCCGGAATATTAGCTATTTATGCTGTTGATGACCTCCAGGTATTAAGCAGCAGGAATACAACTGCAGCGATAGAAAAGCAGGAACTCGATAAACTATTCATTAAAAAATATGGAGAAAAGTTAAAAAAAGAGAAATTCTCCGTTTCAACCATTCATAATGATGACCTTGCAATTATAAGTTACACATCCGGAACCACTGGTCATTCGAAGGGTGTAATGCTCACGCACAACAGCCTTACAGCTAATATCCGCTTTGCCAGAAACAACATGCCTCTGAAAAGCGGAGATAAAATTGTATCATTTTTACCATTGGCTCATTCCTATGGACTGGCTTTCGAATTTATTTTCCCTTTTACGCTGGGCTGCCATATAACCTTTTTAACAAAGACACCGTCGCCTCAGATTATTACCCAGGCTTTCGCTGAAATAAGACCCAACCTGATTCTGTCAGTACCACTGGTAATTGAAAAAATATACAAGAAAAGACTCTTGCCAACCATCGGTAAACCTCCGGTAAGCATTCTGCTTAAAATACCCTTAATTAATTCGCTGCTATATAAGAAAATTAATAAGAAACTTACAGCTATTTTTGGAGGTAACTTTAAAGAAGTAGTTATTGGCGGGGCACCCTTTAACGCCGAAGCCGAAGCATTTTTCAAAAAAATAAATTTTCCGTTTACGGTTGGATATGGCATGACCGAGTGTGGTCCATTAATAAGTTATGCCGCGCATAACATTACCAAGCTTCAATCGTCAGGAAAACCCGTTGATACCCTCGAAATAAAGATTGATTCTGAAGATCCGGAAAAAATTGTTGGGGAAATTCTTATTAAAGGGGAGAATGTAATGAAAGGCTATTATAAAAATGAAGAAGCGACAACAAAAGCCATTGATAAAGATGGCTGGCTGCATTCCGGAGACATTGGAGTGAAAGACAAGGAAGGATTTATCTTTATTAAAGGACGAAGTAAAAGCATGATCTTAGGACCCTCAGGACAAAATATTTACCCCGAGGAGCTGGAGTCTATTATTAACAATAAAAATGGTGTATTGGAGTCGGTGGTGGTTGAAGAAAATGGCAAGCTCATTGCATTGGTATGTCCCGACCCGGATTTTATGTCCTCCCTCTCGAAATCAGGCAGGTTACTGGAAGAATTATTTGAGGAGCACCGGAAAGAACTGAACATGCATGTGCCGGCTTACATGGGTATTAATAAATTCATTATTCATACCGAGGAGTTTGAAAAAACACCTAAGCGAAGTATAAAAAGGTATAAATATACCGGTAAGAACTATTCAGCAGCAAATTAATTCCAGTTTAGCCCATTTTTTCCAAAGCTTCATCAACCGTGGCTGCAGGAAGTTGACAAGAGCCCTTGTGACAAACAAAAATTTGTGACAGATCTTCCTGATACCTGTTTTTTAGGATGGGTAAATTGCTGTTGGCTGAACTTACTGCTCCTAAGTAATAATGAAATGTTTCATCGAACTGTTTAAATAGCTGATCTGCATTTTTTCCTGAAAAAACTACTTCTTTGTACTGGAAAGTTTCTTTTATTCCCAATATGGCCCAATTCGTATAAAAGGCGCCGTACTCCTGCAGATTCACTGATACTTTTCTCAACATCTGAGTACTTAGTGATATCCATTCTGAATTGCTGAAGTAGACTCCGAGGGTGTGCAATACATTTGCTATAACCGAATTTGAAGCAGGAATTACATTATCGCTTAATTCGAATTTTTCAGCAAACAAAGTCTCCGATGCTTTTCCGGTGTACCTGAACATACCATGGTTCTTGTCAAAGAATTGCTCCAGGGCTGTTAGCGTAATTCTTTTTGCTTTGTGTAAGTAATGTTCATTAAAAGTAGCCTGATAAAAGTCTATATAGGCCTGGGCTAAAAGGGCATAATCGTCAAGAAAACCACTTACATGACCATTGGTTTTTGTTACCATCCTTTGCACAACACCTGAATTTTCTAACAAGTTATTATCGATATAATCGTTGAGTAGATTTGCCAAATTCAAAAAATCTTCCTGCCCAAATACCCGGTAGGCCTTTGCCAGTGCACTTAGCGTAAGTGCATTCCATGAAGCAAGAATTTTTGTATCGGTGCCAGGTTTTACGCGCACATTACGGGCTTCAAATAAAGTCTTTCTTGCCTCATCGAGTATGCGTTCACATTCCTCTTTCGAGATTCCTGTTCGTTCTGCAACAGCTTCTATCGGTTTAGTAGTATGCAGCACATTAATGCCGTGTTCCCAGTTACCTACATGCGATACATTGTAATACAATGAGAATACTTCCAGGTTATTACCCAGAAGTTTGACCAAATCATCATATGTCCAGATGTAAAATTTGCCCTCTACACCTTCGCTGTCAGCATCCAGTGCCGCGTAATAACCACCTGATTCTGCTTGCAATTCTCGTGTTAAGAATTCAATTGAATCATACACAACCTCCCGGTACCTCGGCTTTTTAAACAACTTAAAGGCTTCGGCATAAACACCGATTAACTGGGCATTATCGTAAAGCATTTTTTCAAAGTGCGGAACCTTCCAATAACCATCGACCGAATAACGTGCAAACCCGCCTCCCAGGTGATCATAAATCCCTCCGGCTGCCATATTATCAAGGGTAATCTCGATGTAATCCTTCACCTTCGGGTTTTTTGTAAAATAATAAAACCGTAACAGAAAGGCTATTCCGTTGGGCATTGGAAATTTAGGTGCTCCCTGGCTCCCACCCCATTCCATATCAAAATTCCTCGACCAGTTTTCCACCATTTCTTCTATTTGTGAACTCGATAATGCTGCACCAGCTTGGCTCATTTGGACCAAAATCTGCTGTTGCATGCCGGATTTGAGTTGTGAGGCATAAACGAGTAACTTATCTTTGTTTTCGGTATAGAGTGTTCTGAGCTGTTTTAATACACTTATCCAGTTATCTTTTGGCAAATAGGTCGCTCCGAATACCGGAGTGCCATCGGGTAAGGCAATGCAGTTCAGTGGCCACCCACCCTGCTGACCCATTAAATGCAGGGCATCCATATAAACACTATCAACATCGGGTCGTTCTTCCCTGTCGACCTTAATATTAACGAAATGAGCATTCATTAATGCTGCCACTTCCTCATCCTCAAAACTTTCGTGTTCCATTACATGGCACCAATGGCAAGCCGAATAACCAATGCTTACAATAATTAATTTATCTTCTCTCTTCGCTTTCTCAATCGCTTTGCTTCCCCATGGATACCAGTCAACAGGATTATGGGCATGTTGTAATAAATAGGGACTTGTTTCCCTGATAAGACGATTGGTGTGTTTACTGCCTGAATGTTCGTTCATTGTATAAATGATAAAGTATACTACAATTAGAAAGCAGAGCTATGGGAAAATGTTCAATATGTATTGAACTACACTATACTTTGTGCCAAAATGAATTTTGTGCATTTCGAATATTTTTTTTGTTTACTATATTTGCAGGCATCTATCTAATCCTTACCTTTATTATTCCCTTATAGGATAGAGCCAATGAGAATTCAAAAATTCCTCATCATTTTTCTTGTTTTGATAAGTAGCTTGGTAAAGGCTATTGAGGATAAAACTGTATTAATTCTACACTCCTACAACCAAGGGCTTTCGTGGACTGACAACCTGAATAATTCAATTGTTGAACAGCTCTCGCAAAGCGAGCACATAACAATAGATATCCGCATTGAATATATGGATACCAAGCGTTTCGAACATGAGAGTTACCTGCAGTCTTATGCAGAATACTTACTCCCAAAATACAAGGATACTCAACTTGATTTAATTATCTCAACCGATAATGCAGCATTCGAGTTCCTAAAAAAATACCAGGAAAGTTTTGTTAAAAATACACCTGTTGTTTTTTGTGGATTGAACAATGTAAGCACCTACCCGGAGGGGTTTACCGGTATTATCGAAAACATTGATGTCGAGGATAATTTAAAGTCGATACTCAGCATTCATCCAGACTACAGGAAGATTTACATTGCCATTGATAATTCTATTACCGGAAAGGCTATCAAACAACAGGCAAGTTCCGTCATCAATGCTAAGTTCCCAAACCTGAAGTATGAGTATTTAACCGATTACAGTTTTGATGAGCTTAAAACCAAACTGTCTACCCTAAGCAATGGTGATATATTTTTACTTATCATTTTTAATTACGATAAGGAAGGAGAGATTATACCCTACGACATTATTTTAGAGGAGATTACACCGTTTTGTAAGGTTCCGATTTATGGTACCTGGGATTTTTATTTGGAAAAGGGCATAATCGGCGGAAAGATTACCAGTGGATATTACCATGGGCTTGAAGCCGGAAGTATTGCCACCCAAATATTACAAGGACTTAACATTAATGATATACCTGTTAGCTCAGGCCCTACAAAATACATCTTCGATTTTCCGCAGTTGGAGGCACATAACATTTCTACCGATGCATTACCTCAAGGGTCCATTATTGTAAATAAGCCCACAAATGTTTTTACAAAAAACAAGGAACTTTTTGCACTAATTGCATCCATCATTCTATTGCTCACTGTAACAATCAGTTTCCTGCTGATTATAGTGCGAAAAGAGAAG
>DNTK01000451.1 GCA_003508755.1 Bacteroidales bacterium
TTGATGGAATTTGGACGTGCCGAGAGAATTAAGACACAGGCAGAATCTAAAGATTTTAACTACTTAACGAAGCATTTGGGCCTTCAAGAATGATGGCCAAATACTATTAAAGATTCACGCTGAACAATTTTTATTTTTACAGAGAGATGAACTTTTATAAGAAAATCAATGTGATGAAGTAGAGCGCAAGTGCCAACAAGTATACTGGTGTATTCTCGCGAAAATACTGCATCAAAAGAATTTTCCTGTAAAGTTTATTAGAAGTTACTTCTTTTCGACCCATTTTAACTCTTCCCTTTTCCATTCTATATATTATAGTTTATTGTATTATCGGCTTTTAGTATACCATTGTTGTTAAAGAATTCCTTATGTTGGGCAAATGCATTTTACATTAGATGGATATATGCAGTAAAAGGTTGCATTTAACTTTGAACTTAAAAAACGGGAAAATATTATTCAGGGAACTTATTTTTTAGTATTGTATAAAATGAACTTTATAAGAATTGCCCCGTTATTCAACCTAAATAAGAACACGTGGGGATATGACAAAAACAATGTGCAAGAAAAGCAAGGAAAAAAGGAAAACGGTACTTGACAAAACTGCGAAATATCAATGCAAGAAATGCAAAACTACTGCTCATAAAGAGAAGCATTTGTGCAAGCCATTCAAGGTGTAAAATATTTTTAAAAGAAAAAGCTGATTCGGGTTGATGAATCAGCTTTTTTGCTCTTACTAGTGCCACTAAAATCTAGGATTTCCGTTTAATGCTACATCCAATAGCTTTGGTAAAGTCAGGATCCGGATTTACTCCTTCTAAAAGTGCATCGATGGCATCAGATAAATAAGTTTTTGTTACCAGCGAGGCATCTTTGTAGTTATCGTCAATTGTCCCAATATACCTTACTACTAAATCATCCCCCTCCTTGTTTAAAAGATACACATGAGGAGTGCGCTGAGCTCCATAAGCATTAGCAATTTCTTGCGTTTTGTCTCTTAAATACGGGAAGGTAAAACCTTTTTCATTGGCACGTTTTACCATACCTTCGAATGAATCTCCGGGTACAATAGTTTCATCATTCGGATTAATTGCAATTACAGGATAGCCGAGTTTTTTGTATTTTTTGTCCAATTCGATTATTCTATCCTCGTAGGCAATTACGTACGGGCAGTGATTACAGGTAAAGATGACAACAAATCCTTTGGATTCGTTAAAGTCTGCTAAGCTTACCATGGATCCGTCAACATTTTTTAGTTTAAAGTCTGTTGCCTTATCACCAACACTATAACCATTTTGGGCCTGAAGGCTAAAGAATAGCAGGGCTGCAAAAATCGTTGTTACAATTTTCATAATTCATTAAGTTTAATTTGTACAATATTTTCCAGTTCTTCGTAATCAAAGCTTTGCTCATAGAAAGCTCTATTGCGTTTCGAATATATCAAGGTGGCTGGTATGGCACCACCCCAATCTTCATGTACCTTATCAATCCAGCTGTTAAAATCAGGATCATCCAGGAGTATTACCTTGGATTGAAGGTTGTATTTCTCAATGAAGGGTTTAACCCGTGAATCAATTTGCCTGGGCATATCTAAACTAACAAGCAAAATGCTGAGGCGTGTATTGGAATAGTTTATTGCAAGTTTGTTTAGCGCAGGCATTTCTTTTACACAAGGTACACACCAGGTAGCCCAAAAGTTGACCAAATAGAGAGAATCACCTTCTTGATTCAGGAACTGTTCGAATCCTTCAAATTCGTAAACAGGAATATCCTGGCTATATGTAAAACTTACAGTCGCAAGTAACAGTGCTATAATTAAAGTTTTTTTCATAACTTAAAGTGTTTTATTGAAACAACCACATACGGCATAAGTTTAGGTGTCAGATGTTAATGTTTTCATAAAACAAAAACTATTCAGTTCTGTTATACCAATGCCGCACCATAATGCATTTTCAGCCATGAGCTATAAAAAAATAGAAAGCATCATCGATTCCACATCGGATCTGTACAGGAATAATTACAAGGCGTTCAGAACTGTTTTAACCGGTTATTATGAACGCTTGAATGAAACAGTAAATCATTCCAACACCAAAGCTATCGAAAAACACAAACAACGAGGCAAACTCCTGGCCCGTGAACGTGTTAATTTGTTAATTGATGAAGGAACACCTTTTTTCGAATTGTCGACAATGGCAGCCATCGACCAATATAAAAACAACTTCCCATCGGCAGGAATAATTACAGGAATTGGTCTGATTAACAAAAAACCTGCGGTTATTGTCGCAAACGATGCCACAGTAAAAGGCGGAACCTACATACGGGAAACTATAAAGAAGCATATTCGGGCGCAGGAAATAGCCGCTCAAAACCACTTACCCTGTGTTTACTTAGTCGATTCTGGTGGAATTTTTCTACCTCAGCAGGCAGAAGTTTTTCCCGATAGGTTCGATTTTGGGCGCATCTTTTTTAACCAGGCTCGATTATCTGCTTCCGGAATTCCACAAATATCCGTTGTTATGGGTTCCTGCACAGCCGGTGGTGCTTATATACCTGCTATGAGCGATGAAACCATCATAGTGCGTAATCAGGGTACAATATTTATTGGGGGACCACCATTAGTTAAAGCTGCAACCGGGGAAGAAGTAACAGCCGAAGAGCTTGGAGGAGGTGAGGTACATACCCAGATATCGGGTGTTGCCGATTATTTGGCCGAGAACGATGCAGATGCATTACAAATCTGCCGAAACATCTTTGAAACATTGAATTCAAAAGAAATCGAGCAGCTTTCTGACAACATTCGTGAGCCAGTATACGATGGAGAAGAGCTATATGGTTTAATTCCTGATGATCTTAAAAAAAATATTAATCCTTATGAATTAATTGCTCGCATAGCAGATGCAAGTGCTTTTCATGAGTTTAAGAAGGAATATGGTAAAACACTGGTGACCGGTTTTATTAAGTTATATGGTAAAGAGGTTGGTGTGATTGCAAACAACGGGTTCCTGAATTCAGAAAGCTCATTAAAAGGAGCCCATTTTATAGAACTCTGCGAGTTCAGAAGTATTCCATTGTTATTTTTACAAAATATTACTGGATTTATTGTAGGTAAAACCCATGAACATAAAGGTATTGCACGCGACGGAGCAAAGCTAATCCATGCTGTGTCGAATGCCCGTGTGCCAAAAATAACGCTTGTTTTTGGGGGATCCTTTGGAGCTGGTAATTATGCAATGTCGGGTCGTGCATTTGAACCGAATTTTCTACTGATGTGGCCCAATTCAAAAATATCTGTAATGGGGGGTTCCCAGGCACAGCAAGTGCTTGAAGCAATAGGTGCCAGAGAAAGTGGGTTAATAGAACAATTCGAGAAAGAGAGTATGCTATATTTTAGCACCTCTCGATTGTGGGATGATGGAATCATTGATCCAAAAGATACCCGTAAAGTTTTGGGATTGCTATTTTCTGTAACGGAACCAAAACCTGACAAAGAAAATAAATTTGGAATTTTTAGGATGTAGTAATTAATTCGGGTTTCAGATGCCAAAAGCTGGAAGAAAGGGCTTCAGTCTTAAAAAGTAGAAAAATGAAACAATACAATACAATTGAAATTTTTGATAACGGACCATTGGTGATTTTAAAACTAAACCGTCCAGAGAAAAGAAATGCCCTTAATGATGAGATGGTGGCAGAATTACAGGATTTTTTCACCTATTTAAAGGATGAATCAGATGCAGTAGTGCTGAACCTGGTTGCCAAGGGCTCGGTATTTTGCGCCGGAGCCGATATCGATTGGTTGTATTCACTTAAGGATGCCAGTAAAGAACAAATAAGCACCTCCTTTTCGGAATTAGGCAAAATGCTCTTCATGCTAAAAGAATTACCACAGATTACAGTGGCAATGGTACATGGTGCAGCATACGGCGGTGGAATTGGTCTTTTTGCAGCGTGCGATTTTGCTATTTCTGCACCAAACACAACCTTTTCATTCAGTGAAATAAAATTGGGGCTGGTCCCTGCTACTATAAGCCCCTATGTATTGGAAAGAGTAGGACGTTCTAAAACTACGAAACTATTCCTGACAGGTGAAAAGTTTGATGAAAAACGGGCAGCACAAATTGAGTTGATCGATGAAGTAGCTAACCCGGACATGCAAGCAGTAAATTACCAAACATTGATTGAATTGTTGCTCACCCAGCCGCGCCATGCTTTAAGAGAGATGAAACAGCTGTTTAAGCTTGTCGATTCCGGCGAAGTCTCCAGTAAAAAATATAAAAAAGCAAGCAATATAATCGCTGACCTGATACACACTGAAGAAACACAGAAGCTGTTTAATCGTTTTTTGACAAAATCGTAAACAAAAAAAATAAATAAGTGAACATTTTACGTTAAAAACCATTTAATTAGTTAATTACAATAATTTAAAAATGAACAGAGTCTTAATCGCAAATAGAGGAGCTATTGCCGTTCGGATAATCCGAACGCTCAAGCGAATGGGTATTGAAAGTGTTGCGATATACCATCATGACGAAAGAGACTCCATCTACACGAAAGATGCTAACCTGGCTGTAAGCCTTGGAAAAGGTTCATTAACAGATACTTTCCTTAATATAGATAAAATAATCTCCATTGCATTAGAGGTTGGTTGCGATGCCATACATCCCGGCTATGGTTTTTTGTCAGAAAACCATCTATTTGCTCAAGCGTGTGAAGCAAATAACATCACGTTTATCGGACCCCATAGCGATGCAATTCAGAAAATGGGACTCAAATCTACAGCAAAGCAAATCGCTATTGAAGCTGATGTGCCTGTTCTAATCAGTGAAGATATTTCTGACATAAGCAGCATAGATACTTCAAAACTCAAGTTTCCATTGCTTATTAAAGCTGTTGCAGGAGGAGGAGGTAAAGGGCTTAAAATCGTTCACGAACAAGCTGAAGTACTTGATGCAGTGAAAAGTGCTCAGCGAGAGGCTCTTCAGTATTTTGGGAACGATAAGGTGATGCTTGAACCGTACATTGAGGATTCAAGGCATATCGAAGTTCAAATATTGGGAAACACTCATGGAGAAATAATCCATCTTTTTGAGCGTGAGTGCAGTATACAGCGAAATCATCAAAAGATAATTGAAGAAGCCCCATCGCCCGGGCTGTCTGATGGTTTGAGGAAGCAGCTTTGCGATGCCGCCATTCGTTTTGCTTCACAACTTAAATATACTGGCGCGGGCACTGTAGAGTTTCTTGTTAGCGGCGAGAAATTTTGGTTCCTGGAGATGAATACAAGAATACAAGTAGAGCACGCAGTTACTGAATTAATTACAGGCTTTGATATTGTTGAAGAACAGGTGAAAATAGCCCGTGGTGAATCTTTTTCAAAGCAAATAAAGACACCAGTAATTAATGGGCATGCAGTTGAAGTAAGAATATATGCCGAAAACCCTTATCATAATTTTCAACCCTCGGCAGGGACAGTGCAATTTTTGCACCTACCCTCCCAGGTACGTTTCGACACTTTCTTAGAAGAAGGGACCAGCATAACACCTCACTTTGATTCATTGCTTGGTAAACTTGTTGTTCATTCACACGACCGGCATAGTGCCATCGAACAATTACGGAGCAAACTTTCTGAAACAAAAATTTATGGGATCAAAACAAACACAAGTTACCTGAGTCATTTATTAGCAAATGAAAAGTTTGTTTCGGATATTGTTTCAACACGCTTCATTAAGTT
>DNTK01000179.1 GCA_003508755.1 Bacteroidales bacterium
TCATAATATTGTCCATGGTAGCGCCAACAATAATATCAAGATCGGCTTTTTCCAGTTGTGTAAAAGTTGGATTGATAATTAGTTTACCATCAATGCGTGCTACACGTACCTCCGAAATGGGTCCGTTAAATGGAATGTCTGATACCGCTAATGCTGCTGATGCTGCAAGTCCGGCAAGTGCGTCAGGCATAATATCTGCCTCAGCAGAAATCAGTTGAACAGTAACAAAAGTTTCTGCATGGAAATCGTCCGGAAATAGTGGACGCAAAGCACGGTCAACAAGCCGTGAAACAAGTATTTCATAATCGCCTGGGCGAGTTTCTCTTTTTAGGAAGCCACCAGGAAAACGGCCTGCAGCAGCATATTTTTCTTTGTACTCAACAGACAGGGGCATAAAGTCAACATCTTCTCTTGCCTCTTTAGCGTAAGTTACAGTTGCTAAAAGCATGGTGTTGCCCATTCTGAGTACTACTGAACCATCGGCTTGCTTGGCTAATTTTCCGGTTTCGATTTCAATCGTTCTACCATCGCCGAGGTCGATACTCTTTACAAATGATTTATACATTTTAATTGTTTATTAATATTAATCTTTTTGTGAAGGGATAAAGTTAGATAATTTTTTAATACCCCTCTTTAATAAAAGAAAAAAGGCAATTGAGTGTCAATTGCCTTTCGTTCTTTATCGACGTAAATTTAGTTCCTTTATGATTGCCCGATATCTCTCGATATCTTTATTTTTTAGATAATCAAGTAATCTTCTACGCTTACCAACCATTTTTAAAAGGGCACGCTGGGTGCTAAAATCTTTTTTATTCCTTTTAAGGTGTTCTGTTAAGTGGCTGATACGGTAGGAAAATAAGGCAATCTGGCTCTCTGGTGAGCCGGTGTCTTTATTAGACTTTCCGTGGTTACCGAAAATTTCGGTTCTCTTTTCAGCTGATAAATACATAATCAAATAAAAATTTATACTTTTTAAGCGGCTGCAAAGGTAAATCAATTTATTGAACAAGCAAGTATTAGTGCCAAGATTATTAGATATTAGCACAAAGAATTTAAAAAATTAATTATTTGAATTTTGGTTGATTGAACTTGAAAAATATCTTTGTACCGGCTTTCTCTGTAATTTTTACTAGAAATCAGCTCTCATGTCCTTCCCGCATGATATTAATCAATCTCTCAATTTGAGGAGGTGTGCCCAGCACGAAGAGTTTGTCGAGCGATGATAATTGTATTTCCGGTAACGGATTAATGATAAACGAACTGTCGGAACGCTTGAGCCCAATAATATTCGCCCCGGATTCGTTCCGGACATCAAGCTCACGGATCGATTTACCTTCGAAGTAAGGATTTATTCTGTTGCAGCTTATTTCTTTCAGCGTGACACTCTCTGATGTCTGGAGCATAATATAATCTAAAAACTCCACCACATCGGGCTGTGCTACAAGCTTTGCCATTCGTTGTCCGCCAATTCGGTCAGGTTGAATAATATTGGTGGCGCCCGCGCGCTTCAGCTTAATGTCGCTGTGTTCGTGCGAGGCACGACTGATTATGGTCATGTTGGGATTTAGTTCGCGGGCTGTTAATACAACAAACAGGTTATCGGCATCAATCGGCAGTGTTGTTATCAGTGCTTTCGCTTTTTCTGCCTGGCACATGGTCAGCACCTCGTCGCGGGTAGCATCGCCATGTACATAAAGTAAGTCGGGATTTTCGAGAATTTTCTCTAAAACCGGTTCTTCTTTTTCAATGATGACAATTGGCACATTGTGGTCGAGCAATTCGGCAACTGCCTGTCGGCCATTACGTCCGTAACCGCAAATAATAACATGGTCTCTAAGTTGTTGGATTTTGTTTCTCACTTTCCTGTTTTTATAATAATGTCGAATAGCACCATCAACAACGTACCTGGTAATGGTAGATACCGTATATGCAAAAATACCAAAACTTGTAACGATCAAAAATACGGTAAAATACATTCCCCCGGTCGAAAGCGGATGTACTTCTCTGAAGCCTACGGTAGCAATCGTAATAATGGTCATGAAAACCGCTTCGGTAAAGGAAAAACCCTCGATTATCATATAACCGATAACTCCCAGGGTTAGAACTATTCCTAAAAGTCCAAGAGCAATGTATGCATCTCTGAAAGTTTCGCGTTTCATTTACGTGTGTTGTTGAATAATGCTGTTACCTATTTGGCAATATAAGCATTTCTTTTCAGTACAGTAGTTTTTTGTGAGCTCTGTGAGTGCCTGGCTTTTTGCCGCATTGTCAACAGATCCGAGGTGTTTGGACCATTCACGGGTTGTTGAATTCTTTTCAGCAGGGATTTTCTCTAACAGCGATAGGGATAAATCACATAAATCATCCCGCAATTTCATTTTTCCATAAATAAAGAGAAAAGGAATAATGGTGTTTATTAAGAGACCTTCGATGGATGCTTTTCCAAGCCGCTTGGTTCGTTGGGAACTTTCAGCACTGAAAGTATAATGCGTTTTCCAGAAATCACTAACCTCTGCAGATAAGAGTTCGTAAAAAGATTTTATCTCTTTGGTTTCCATTAAACGTGAGAATAGATGCTCGGTTTTATGGATTAATGAAGCGATTTGTGCAATACGAATTGTTGGATA
>DNTK01000387.1 GCA_003508755.1 Bacteroidales bacterium
CTTTTCTTTTCCACCGAACTCAACAATTTCATTCGGGCGTGGACGGCCCCAGTTATCTTTAAAAGTGGCATTTACCAAAAGTCCGGGACCAAGTACAATGGTTAAAATCATCATCAGTGCCCACCTGCGCATACCAATCAATGCCGGTTTCCAGTAAGTATAAGTAAATAAAAAAATGGCGCCACAGCAAAAAGGTAACCCGGAAAGATTCCGTATTTGTAGATAATATCCCAAAATGGAATGGATCGCATGTAAAATCCCTTATCGCTGTCAAAAAAGAATTCCTGCAGACGGATATCAAGGTTTGTGAAAAGAAAGGGGAGGGTTAGGGTACCAAAAATGACTATGTAAAAAAGAATGTCTTTTTTAAGCTGCTTATTTTTTATCATGTACTTGATAATCTTTAACAAATTCAAAAATATCACCCGGTCGCTTTGCCATAAATGCGGGCTTTTGTTCCTGCAATACTTTGGAGGCATTGAATCCCCATGTTACTGCAATTATCGGAACCTTCATTTTGTGAGCGGCTTCAATATCGCGTGTTTCATCGCCAATCATGATAATTTCGCCAGGTTTTAACTTTTGTTCTTTTAGAATTTTTTTAAGTTTTTTTGACTTACCAAACAGGTTTTTGCCATTGTAGATAAAACTAAAATGCTTTTCCAGTGAGTTGTGTTTAAGGAAAAGTTTGATATTTTTCTGGGAATTAGAGGTAAGTATTCCTATTTGGTATCCGTATTTTTTAAGTTCCAGTATTAGCTCTGGAATGCCCTCAAACGCCTTGATTTCTTTTATTCTTTTCTTTAGAATCTTTCTTCCCTTTATAATCAGAAACGGAAGTTTTCGTTTAGAAACATTATAGTCGTCCATAAAGTCCTGCGGACGCTTATTTCTGAGTTTTTCAATGTCTTTTTCTTTAACTTGAATGCAATCGAAATGAGGTGCAATCTTATTGTAGATGTGCACGAGTTCCCCAAAGGTGTCGGCCAGGGTTCCGTCAAAATCGAATATAATAGTAGGTTTAATTGCTTCTTTTTTGCTCATACCTGAAAAACTTCAGGCCAAATATAGCTAAAAAGAGCACTGGCTAATGCATAAAAAGCAATTTTTACCCAGCAATAAAAATCAGAAAAATACTGGCAAAACGGGAAAAGAAAACCATTCGCAGCCGCATGCCATTTTATAGGTTTGATAGTTATTTATCCGGAGAATTCCGAAAACGACTCCACGATACTGGTCACATAGGTTTTCGAGACCGGAAGCGTTAAGCTGTTGGGTGCATTTAATTCAAGAAACAGACCTTCTTTCTCGCGTTTCAGAATTTTTACCTTGTTAAAGTTTAAAAGGTATGAACGATGGCACCTTACAATATCATAGTGCTCAAGTCTTTCTTCCAGGGTTTTAAGCGTGTTTCGTATCATATATTTAGCCACTTTATCGCCACTGACATAATATATGGAGACATAGTTATCGGCTGCTTCGAGGTAGAGCAAATCATCGAGGAGAACAGAAAATTTTAATTTACCATTTTCATCGTAAAAGGGAATCATTTTATCCGTTGGTACTCTGGAAGCCGTGCCTGCCGACGATAGCTTTTCCAATTCTTTTGTTTTTTCCCGGTAGGCAAAATACAACCAAAGAACGGTGTAAGGTAAAAGTAAAACCAGGGTTGTATTTTTCAGGGTAAGCACTGCAATATCATAAAACTCCCTGATATCCTTTAGGATAAACTTAACGAATATGGTGTATACAGCTGCCATGCTTGTAATTTCAAGAAATATCCAGACTGAATATTGCCCATAACTGAGTGTTTTGTTGCGGGTAGCCTGGTACATGATAATTCGACTTAAAACAATGACAGCCATTCCTGTAAGAATCACCAGGCTGGAATAGAGAAAAAACTCAATCTTATTGAGCTGAATATCATCTTGTTTTAGCCAGTGGTCTACTCCAAATGGGAAATAGATATTAATAAAGAATAATGCAAAAAGCCCGGTAAAAATAGTTGTCCGGACAATCACATTTTTCTGTGTAAGGTATTTTGGTAATTCTTTTTCCCAAATAAGCATATTGCTTGAAAGTATTTGTGACAATCCGAACAAAAGTAAGGATAAATACCTTTCAACGAACTTTATATACCATAAAAGTTTCTGACAGGTTTGTATCATTTATCAATCTATTGCTGATTTTCGATTAATTACCCGCCTATTTATTAATCCCGCATTTGAATAATTCGCCCCTAAATGATTTTATTTACCACAACAACTCATTCTTAAACACCAAAAAGTTGATAAAAATCATATTTCAGGTTTTTCTTTGCACAAAAAACCAATCGCATGATACAGAAAAAATCATTTGTTCAATCAGTTGAAAAGACATGGAAACAACTTGAAGGTCTGTTGCAGAGCAAAGGATTTAAAACCAGAATCCTCGACAGCGAACGTGCATTGCGAAAGTTCATTTATGAAACCATACCCGACAACTGTGTTGTTGGATTAGGCCACTCCCTTTCGACAAGTGCAATGGAGATACGAGATATCCTTCTGGAGAAAGGAAATAAGGTATATTATAATTGGAATGGAACAGGTCATAATCGCAGTTTAGATACTTTCGAGGAGCAACCACGACCCGATTATTTTCTTACTACTGCTGACACCATTACTGAGGAAGGCAAGTTGGTGAACAATGAATACTCACGCGCAGCTGCAAAAAAATACAATTTCCCAAAGAACATCATTGCTTTTTCTCTCCCCTCGAATCTTGCCAAACGCATATCGCACAAGAACATTTCCGGCGAGTATACAGTTTTTGAGAAGAACCCTGCAGAAAGCGAAATAACTGTGGCACTCTTGCCTTATGCCAATGTATCTTAGAACTATTTGTCTTAACCATACATCAAAGCCCTAATTGCATGTTGCAGTTTGGGCTTTACTTTTTGTTAGTTATTGAAGTTTGTAAATTTTCTGTAGATTACTTGATAACATTAATTATCGCCTATAATTAACTACCCTTTCATCGTTTGAATCCGTTATTTATCATATGACATTTTTCTCATTTTCATCTTATAAGCAGGTGATTGCAGGGCTCATTCTTAAGGTTGCCGATAGATTTGGACGATCTTACTTTTTTCTTTAAATTGATGATGAATTTTTACAATTTGGTAACACGTAATAGGGGGTAAACTTTTAAATTGCAGGTATTAACTCATCCATAAAATCCGTGCTTTTTAGGCATTTATTAAAACTTCAAACAAATTATGAATCATAACACATCGGTTTTTTTAGAACAGATCCGATAAACTAAACTATTTCTTATTATGAAAAAATTATACTTTAAGATTTTATTCCATTGTGTTTTTTTAATGGGATTATCATTGGGTTCTTTGCAAGCACAGGTATTTATTACAGAAATTGCAGATCCCAATAATGCTGCCGGTGCCCGCTACGTTGAATTGTATAATGCTGGGGACAGTGATGTAGATTTGAGCACAGGATGGTTTCTTCAGCGGTATACAAATGATAATGCTGAGCCACAGGATTCCATTTTGTTAACAGGTACGATTGCTGCCAAAGGGTTTTATATAATTTGTGCCAACAATACAACCTTCAATTCAACATTTGGTTTTGATGCGGATGAAGATATAGGTACTGGAGGCCCAGCCGATAGTAACGGTGATGATAACATTCAGTTAGGTGATAACAATAAGAATATTGTCGATATTTTTGGTGTTCCCGGAGAAGATGGATCAGGAACTGCACATGAGTTTGAAGATGGCAGGGCAGAACGTGTTGATACAGTAACAGTAGGCAAAGCTACATGGAATGCCGTTGAATGGAATATTGACAATGACGGAGGTGCTGGAGATGGTGCAATTGATGCTCCTGATGGATTTGATCCCGGAGCCTGGATTGGTGCTACAGCGAGTGATACTGACGCGCCCCTTGCCACCTGGGAGCCTTTAACAGGTGCAGTAAATGTACCCGTTGTTTCAGATGTTGTAATAACCTTTAATGAGCCGATAGAGAATACTGATGCCTCAGAAATAACCGATGCAAATGTTGCTTCTTTAATTACTTTTAAATTAACGGATGCAGCAGGTGCCGATGTAGCCTTCAGTGCTTCGATTGATGCTACCAAACAGATTATTACTATTGAACCGGATGCTAATCTGGCATACTCTCAACTCTATTATGTTGCTATTGGAGCAGTGCAAGATGCTGCCGATAACGAAACAGTTACCGAAAGTATTACTTTTACCACAGGGGATGCATCTGCAAAATACCTTATTTTAGGTACACCAGCTGGCGGTGAAAAATACTATGCAGGAGAAGAGGTAACATTTAACTGGGAATCGGCAAATATTACAAATGTTGATATTTCAGTGTATATACCTGAAAATGATGCATGGGAAGCTGTCCTATCAAATATCGATAGCGATGGTACAGAAGTGTTCACTATACCTGCAGATGCAGAATACGGTACAACTTACAGAGCTGCCATTACAGATGTGTCTGATGTAACCATCACCGACACAAGTGATGTATTTACAATTATTGCTACACCTACCATCAACGAAATTCAATCGTCTACCACTGATGGAGATGCATCAACTTTCGAGGGCTCAATAGTGAGAACTTCAGGAGTAGTTGTCTTCAGCGATGGTTCCGACGAATACTACCTCGCTGACAGTGCGGGTGCAAACAACGGAATTCTGGTTTTCGATGCGGCTAATATCGGAGGTCTTTCAGTTGGAGATAGTGTAGTCATCGAAGCTGAGGTTGATGAAAACTTTGATCTAACACAACTAGAAAATGTTGTTTCAATTTCTGTCGAAGCTTCAGGAAAACCAGTGGTTGCCACACGAATTGAAACAGGAGATTATGATGAGACCTATGAATCGGTTCTTCTTCAATTTGTAAATGTGGAAGTAACAAATGATGACCTTGGTTTTGGCGAGTTTGAGGTGAATGATGGTTCTGGCGCGCTGGCAATAGATGATAGGTTTTATCTGCATTCAGCCGTGATGGGAGAAAACATTACTGTTACAGCCATTGGTTACTACTCATTCGGTGCTTACAAGGTGCTTCCCCGTTCGAGTTCAGATATTGTTTCGGCAAGCGATACTGTAGTGTCTGGAGTTTACACTGTAGATAATGAGAAAGATACGATTAGCGACATACCGTTTAGTCATGATTTGGCGACATTTAAAAGCAATATAACACCAAGTGATTCAGCTTCCTGGAACGTATACGACGATGATAGTACAACCCTTGCGGTTGAACTCAATAGCACTAAAATTCTGATTGTAACAGCAGCTGATGGAATTACAATGCGCTATTATGGTCTTGATGTTATGGCCTTTGTTAGTGATGATGCTACCGTAAGCTCTACAGCGTATACTGTTGATGATGTTGAGGAGACTATTACCGGTATTCCGTTTGAAACGGATCTGGCGACTTTTGAAAGCAATCTTACCCCAGCAGCTGGAGCAACCTTTGAAACCTACGAGTCTGATGGTACGACCATTGCGACTGACCTGCAAACAGGGTACATTGTCATCGGAACTGCAGAAGATGGAACCACCACGAAAAGCTATACAATAACCATCGATGATCCGGATAGTAACCCAACACTGACATCTACCAGGTATAATGTAGATCTTACAGAAGCAACAGTGACAGGAATTCCTTTCGGAACAACACTCGAAACATTTGAAGCAACCCTGGGAACAGGTCCTGGAGGTTCATTTGAAACTTATGAAGCTGATGGAACTACCATTGCAACCGATCTTCAAACGGGCTATATAGTTATTGTAACAGCCCAGGACGGAACTACTACTAAATCGTATACAATTACTATTGATGCTGAGTTACTTGATTTATTCTTTACAGAATATGTTGAAGGCTCCAGCAATAATAAAGCTCTTGAGATTTATAATCCGAACAATGTTGAAGTGAGCCTTAATAATTATATCATGCTCGGCACAGGAAATGAAGCTTCTGATTGGGAGTACAACTATCCGTTCCTTGCCGATGAGGTTATTGCAGCCAACGATGTTTATGTAATTGTAGATGACCAGGCCATTGATGATATGAAAAATGTGGCTGACTGGATTGCCGATGATTTTGAGGTTGGATTTAACGGAAACGACTCACGAGGACTTGCAAAACTACTTAATAACGATACCATCGTCGTGGATGTAATTGGAGATCCGAACAATCCTACCGGCGACTATTATTCTGTAGCAGGTATAGCAAATGGAATGCAGGAGCATACTTTACTTAGAAAGCATACTGTAACCACTGGCAATACAAATTGGACGGCTTCTGCAGGTACGAATGAGAGTAATTCAGAATGGATTGTTCTTGACCAGAATGATATTTCAAATCTTGGAAGTGTAACAACACCTCCAGCTCTTTCTGATAATGCTGATCTTAACTTTATAAAAGTAGATGGTGAGAACATTCCTGATTTTAATCCTGCTGTATTAAACTACACCCATACTTTGCCTGCAGGAACTACCGAAGTACCAACGGTTACCTGGGAAGTAGCTCAACAGGATGCCCTGGTTACGCCAACCGTTGCTACAGCCGTTCCGGGAACTACAAGTTTACTTGTTACCGCTCAGGATGGAACCACAACAAAAACATATACGGTTGAGTTTGTTCTTTCAACAGGTGTTCAATCATCCGCTTTGGCAAACATTACCGTTTATCCATCTCCTGCAAATGCAGAAGTAAACATTGTTAATGTAGAACAAGTTGAACGCATTCAGATAATAAATATTACAGGGAATGTAGTATATGACCAACCTGTTTTGGGAGCAAACAAAGTACACATTAATGTTAGCGACTGGGCCAGCGGTATCTATATTATCAGAGCGATAGACAAAAACAATTCAAGTACCAAGCGATTTATTGTTGAATAATTTTCATACGCTAATTTTACACAAAGAAATGCCCTGGCTCACTGTCAGGGCATTTTTTTATTCTACCTTTAAGAAAGCCAATACCTCAGCCGAAGAAAAAATACGATGTTATTTTAAAGCAAAACAAGTCTCGTTTTTTTCCTATCATAAGATAGTAAGGTTCCCTAATGATTATTTTAGGCACTTTTAGCCAAGGTGTTTTTAGCATACCACATATACAGCTTATCATGCAATCATAAATAAACGCTTAACGCTTTGATACGGGTTGAACAACTCTCATCGTTACCCTGGTGTCATTCGATCAGACCTATAGCAAATAAAGCGTTTATAAAACAAAGTCTGAATAAAAAAAAATCCCTGCAATGCGATTATTGCAGGGACCTGAATTTAGTTGAGTTTTGGTGAATAGGTTTCTCTCAGTAAATAGGGGGGAAGTTACTTCTGAATAATAATAGATTTAGTATGGTAGCTACCCATTTTGGTTTTTAATTGGACATAATATACACCGCTTGGAAGAGCTGTTAAATCAAGCTTTTTCTCATCGTTAAAACCATCCCATAGCTCCCGGTGAACAACCTTACCTTCCGGACTAATTACACTAAGTGTTGCTATTCCTGTTAACCCTTTTACAGTGAAGGTTCCCACACCTCTTGTGGGAAATATCTCAACGATGGCATCAGGTTGGGTTAATTGGTAGGATACTCCGTTAACATCTACATTTATTTTCACGAAAGTTTCGTCGCACAGCGAGCCATAATCTTGCGCGCATACCGAGTACATTACTGTATCAATACCATACTCGAACCCAACTTTTGGTCGGTAACTAAGCGTATTATCACCCTTGATTTCGGCAATACCTAATTCTGTATCCCGGGTAATTTCCACAATAATTTGTCCTTCAAAAAAATCGTTGCTTAAAATTGGAATAGTAACACTGCTTTGCTCGGGTGTTATTTCACTGCTATCGGGTTCACAGACCGGCCTTACTGCAACGATGTCACCCTGGTAAAACCGATGAGCAAATTCCTGGTAATACAGGTTTGCAATTTCCTGGTCATGAACAATAAGTGTATTCTCATCATTTCTGTCTTTTGCTGAAGTAGACCAGTTGTGGCAACCTGTAAGTAGCATTGGGTCCGAATCACTGGTAGTGTGATCCACAATCATGTATTTATGGTGCATGATACCAGGTTCTCCCATTGTTCTGAAGTTGCTGTCGAGGCTGGTCACCAGAATATTATCCTGAGAATATTCATCAATATCGTCGATAATCAGTAAGGTTTCTGCACCAGCATTCTTACTATCTCGTATAGCCCTCGCAATATCTTCACGGGTAATGAGCATGGTAGCAATATGAAGCTCACTACTGGCTGAGTTTATTACTTCAATGATCTTATCATGAGCACCATCTGTTGGGCTGAAATAGCTTTCGACGCGTTTTCCCCCTATAATAAACTCGTGTGGTGTGTTATCTTCCTTGTCAAAGCCAAATTTTGCCAGTGAGACATTTGGTGTAGCTCCCGTTGAGCCAAACATTTCATTAAACTCCATGGTGTATGCTAGAGCCAGGCTTTTATCCTGAATGATGATAACATCATTCGGATCGGTATTCAGTTGTCCGCTGGTAAAGTTGGTCGAACCGGTCCAGACGATGGCATCGTTCGCATTTGCTGTATTTGCATCAATAACAACAAATTTATTGTGCATGATGCCATATTCCGAAGAGGTTGGACTGGCAATTTTTCCAATGGATCCGTTTAATTGATCTACACCGGTATTTGCTCTGCCACCATCATAGACAACTCTTACGGTCACGCCGCGATTATGAGCAGCATTCAGTGCCGATGAAATCTGAGCACTGTTGTAAGTATCCATATTGTAGGTTGCAAAATCAATTGTGCTTTTAGCCCGGTTCAGGTAATTTACAAGGGTATCGGCAATGGCATTTTCCACATAAATGGCTTTGATGCTTATGGCCTTTGAGGTATCAACGGTAGCATTAAAATAAACTTTAATATCACCGGTTGATTCTGAGGAAGTGATATGAATCATCACTTTCCCGGAATAGGCCGTATCGCTCCCGGAAACACTGAAAGGCTGCATGTATACAAGGGTCGAAGCAGTTAAACCGGAAATAGATAATTGATGTGTTGTGCCAGTCCCTGCTTCCTTTACTGGAGGTTGCTCAAGTGAGGGTGTGTTACCCCAGAAAGCTTCAGAGCTTCCTTCGGTATCGGTTGTCCAGGTTACATCAAAACCACTTGAAGTCAGGTTCTCAATTGTAGGTTCAGAAGTCATTGAAATCGATTGTGCTACAGATAATTGTATTAAAAGAAAGGTAGCTGCAGAAAGTAGTAGTTGTCTTATCATTTTATTTGATTTTTTCGGCTATGGGTGTTGTAAGTTAGCTATTCAGCAAACATCATATTTCATCCGAAGATGATCATTGTGTTAATCTTTTTTTAAAATCAGGTATACCGGCAGGTGGTCGCTGTAGCCATTTAAATAGGTTTTCCCGCCAAAGGTTCGCAAGGGGTAACCGGCATATTTTCCTTCCTGTTGAAATAAGTAATCTTTGTTGACTATTGCAAACTTTTGAAACTGATATCCATTTTCAACCTGCAAAAGTGCGGGTGTGATAATGATCTGGTCAAACAGGTTCCATTTTCCCTGGTACTTAAGTGTTCCCATACCGCTTTGAAATAACTCTGCAGAAGTATTTAAAAGCTGATTGGGTAAAATGCTGTCAGCATGAGCACTGGTGTTTAGATAGGCTTTAATACTTAAATTATCCGGGTCATCATTTAAATCACCCATTACAATCACAGAAGCCAGACTATCGGCGGCTAAAAGTGAGTCGGTTATATGTCGGGTTAATTGGGCTGCTGCCAGCCGTAATGGCTGACTTCTGAGTTCGCCGCCCCATCGTGAGGGCCAATGATTTACGATTAGATGAATTTTTTGCTTCTTCACCGTACCCGATACAAGCAATTGATCGCGTGTGTAAATCCTTTTGCCACTTATGGGATCGAAAATATAAAGCGGGTAGGGCTTCGATGATTCCAACTTAAACTTTTTGGGCTTGTAGACTAAAGCCACATCAATACCTCTTTTATCGGGCGAATTGTAATGAACAATGCGGTATTTTTTTTTCTTTAGGTTTTCATGCCTGATAAGATCATTCAGTACCTGCTCATTCTCTACTTCGCATACTCCCAAAATGTCGGGTCCGTTTTTGAAATCATCATCGCTTCCGATTTCACCGATTACTTTTGCCAGGTTATCGAGCTTCTGATAATAGCGTTGAGAGTTCCATTCTCGTCTGCCTTCGGGGGTATATTCTGTATCGCGAACTCCCTCATTGTTTATGGTATCAAAAAGGTTCTCCACGTTGTAAAAGGAGATAAGAATGCTCTGTTTATCGGTTTGTCCCCAGGCAAGGATGGGTGCTATAAGCAATATACTGAGGAATAGTGATTTATGTCTGGGCATGATGAAGAATATTTTGTTGCATAAAAATAGAAAGATAAGCGAAGTAAGTGTTCATCCTTTGTCATCATTTTTACTTCAATTTACATCAAAAAGTAACATCGTAACTATTGGGTTGAAATAAAAGAGAGTGGGAAAGTAATTTACCCACTCCCGGAAAAACCGAACCAAATAATCTTTGAAATCATCAAATAATTATTGGTAACCTAATGTATAATAGTTGATGGTAACCAATCCAAAATGGTTGCTCGTCAAAGAAAAATAGTTTTGGAAATAAATCAGATGGCTTTAAACAACTATTGTACTATGTTTGTTGTGCTCAATTACACTTTAAACATTTTCTAAACAAAGAGAAATTATGGCAAACCAATTAATGGATCCAATTGGCCGGTTAATGGGGCTACGCTACAAGTCACATCCCTGGCATGGAGTTGAAGTTGGACCCGATGCACCAGAGGTAATTATTAGTTTTATCGAAATGGTGCCTACCGATACGGTGAAATATGAAGTCGACAAAGTTACGGGCTACCTTAGAATTGATCGACCACAAAAATATTCCAATGTTGTTCCGGCACTATATGGGTTTATTCCACAGACTTATTCAGGAACTAAAGTTGCGGAATATGCGATGGAAAAATCCGGCTTAAAAGAGATCAAGGGTGATGGTGACCCGATAGATATCTGTATCTTAACCGAGAAAGATATTGCCCATGGTGACATATTAGCACGTGTGCGCCCAATAGGAGGATTTAGAATGATTGATGGTGACGAAGCCGATGATAAAATAGTTGCCGTATTAAACAACGATGCGTTTTATGATACATATACCGGCATCTCCGATCTTCCCGATCTGGTTACTGATCGGCTGATGCACTATTTCTTAACCTACAAAGATCTGCCCGGAAATAAAGCCGAAACACAAATTACCCACACCTACAGCAGGGAAGAGGCGCATGAGGTAATT
>DNTK01000182.1 GCA_003508755.1 Bacteroidales bacterium
CTAATGAATACTCATTCTTAATAAGGGATATTTCCTTAGCAAATAGCCCCTGATTTGTACCAATGTAAAGCAAGTTGTTATGAACTACTGTGGCATAGGCGGTTTCGATGTTATAGCAATAATTAATCAGCGATATGGGACTGCTTATTTCCAGGTAGTCGATTCCATTATCAAGACCCACCCAGAGGTTCTGGCTGTTATCGTACAAAAGACTCAGTACCGTATTATTCTGCAAGCCCTTAAAACGATTCACATGTTGATGGATATTTCCTTGTTTATCTGCAATAAAAACACCATCCTGTATGGTTCCAATCGCCAGTTCTTCATCCTGCAGTTCAATGGCTGTATATATTTGGTTCTCTATCAGATGCTTATTCAGTTTTGTATTCCAAGGGCTTAGCTCCTGGCCGTCATATATGTAAACGCCGTTATTATTTGTTCCAATAAGGTATTCCTGGTTTCCTGCAGAGAATACGAAAGGGATTTCATTTTCCTGGAAAAATTGCTCCTCTTTAATGATTGGGTTCAAGACCCTTCCTTGTAAAACAAAGAGGCCATACTTCCGATCAACCACAAAAAAGTTATTGTTGACTAAATAGGAGAAGCCAAAAGTAGATTTAGGTTTAATTGTTATCAATTTATTATCTTGGAGAAGAAATACTCCTTTGTACGATTGAAATACTATACCATAGCGTGTTGAGTATATCCGCCATATCTCACCAAATTCTTTTGAACCATCATCCAGCTTATCTGATAATGACGTGTATTTGAATGTTCCCTGGGCAGTGTATTCGAAATAACCAAATTCATCAAATCCGCCAGCATAGATTTTGTTTTCGATGCTGCTTACCACCCTTACAATCGAATTGTTCGGTAAAGGGTATAGCTTCCAATCGGAACCGTCAAATCTCAGTACACCATCATTATTTGCAAAATACAGCAATCCATAGTTATCCTGGGCAATACTCCAGTTTTGTGTACCCGCCTGGTATTGTTCCCTTGAAAAGTTGGAGATATATGGAAGCCCTACATTTTTAGTTTGCGCAGCTACTGTATTCCCTTTAAATGACAGCATGAAAAGTATGGCAGCAAGCGTGCATTTCTTACAAAGTAACCATATGGTATTTTTAAACTTTCTTTTCATGAATAAATGGTCTGATATGAAGTTCTGATGGACGTATTTAATTTTGTTTACCAGGTTTTATTTGGGGTAAGAAATGCGTGCATGATAGATCGTATTCAAACGAGATTTAAACACTTCTTTCACCTTTTTTATTTCCTTAAATGTTATATCTGCATCTTCGAATTGTCCCTCCTCCATTTGATTATCAATAAGCCGTTCCACCAATTCAGAAATCGATTCTTTTGAATAGGATTCAAGGCTGCGTGAAGCAGCTTCCACCGTATCGGCCATCATAAGTACTGCAGTCTCTTTTGTTAAAGGACTTGGACCCGGATACTGAAAATCTTTTTTATCGACCTCCTCATCGGGATGTTGATTTTGATAGGTTTTATAAAACCATTTAGCTGTTGATGTGCCATGATGCATCAAGATAAAATCGATAATGGGCTTAGGCAGCTTATTCTTAAGTGCCATTTCCTCTCCTAGTTTTACATGGTTAATTATAATTTTGGCACTTTCTTTCAGGTCTTTATCTTTATGTGGGTTTGTGCCACCCATTTGGTTTTCGGTGAAATAAGAAGCATCGACCATTTTACCAATATCGTGGTACAAGGCTCCTGTGCGAACAAGTAAAGGATTCCCTCCAATATGCCGTATTGCTTCTTCGGATAAATTAGCCACTTGCATGGAATGCTGGAATGTTGCAGGAGCATTTTCAGCTAATTTCCTGAGCAAAGGCTGGTTGGTATCGGACAGTTCCATAAGGGTTGTGTCGGAAAGAAAACCAAACGTTTTTTCGAAAAAATAGATGAGCAGGAACGAAAGCAGTGTAAATACACCGTTTAAACCAAAATAACCAAAATTACTCCAATCGAGTTGTGAAAAGCTACCCTCCTTCACTACAGAGATTCCAAAATAGGTAATCGAATAGCTAAGTACAACCAGCAGGGCCGACACAAAAAACCTCGAACGGTGATAAAGATTGGTTAAGGTAAACAGTGCAACCATTCCGGCGATAATATTTAAAAAGATAAAATCAAAACTGTTAAGTGCCATGAAACCAGCCAGCAGAACCGTAATTATATGAATAAACAGTCCGACACGCTCGTCGTAGAATGTGCGAATTATGATGGGTAAGATGGTAAAAGGAACCACATAGTAGAATTTCTTTTCATACGATGATACCATGGATGCAATAAATATCATAAGCACCATCATAAATAAGATAAACGATGTTTTAACAAGACTTTCAAGCACTTCGTGGCGGAAATTGTATAAGAATAAGTACACCACCATAAATGAGATAAAGGCCAGTAGAAACCGTCCGGACCATGCCAATATATCCGAAACATTTCCGCGTTGCTTTTCAAATTCGTATTTGTATGATTCCAATATCTGGAAAGTTTCTGAAGTCACAATGATACCGCGCGATATGAGCAATTCTCCTTCCTGTATGTATCCTTTTGTTTCGCTAATTGTTTTCAATTGTGCTGTGCGCTCCAGGTTGCTCTTATTTTGATCATAAAGAACATTGGCCTGCAAATAATCGCTTAAATCAAATGTTTCCAAAAAAGGTTTAAACCGGGCGATTTGTTTTCGCATGTCATTCTCAGCTTCCTCATTTAATACATCAGACAGCAGTTGGTAGGCTTCGCGTTCTGTGTATAATTGTTCCAATAAAACTTTTTCAGAGATTTGCCCTTTTACAACACTAATGAAGCTATCATCGGTTAAGGTAAACTCATCTGTATCAGGAATGCGGATAATCCCTTTTAAATAGGTTTGTTCCAGATTAGAATAGATGAAGGAATGATAATAATCCTGCAGCATGCGCAATGAATTGTACCTGCTACTTTCTAAGTACTTTTGTTCATTATCGATGCGGTATTCATCCATTGCATAGGCAATCCATTTTTTATCAAAATTAGTTTTGAAAGCATTCAATCTGTCTGCATAAATAAACGCATCGTATGTAAAATAGGGGGTGATTTTTCGCAATACGGAATCACGTTCCTGCTGCAATTCTGCAGGTGTCTTTTGTATCGAAAAACCAAAGCGAGCAGTCAATTCATCATAAGCCCAGGGGCTTCCTTTGGAATATTCATAAGCAAACTTACGTTCGCGGGGAAGCATGAATACTACCAGGGTTATTGCTAACAAAAACAATAAAGCGGTAAGGATCTGGTTAAAGAAAATTCGAACCTTTTGAAAAAAATTTGCCATATTTTATTGCTCTGAATTCTCGAAAATAACAAAATCTTATGGAATTGTTGCAGTTACTGGCATTAAACAGTAAAATAAATTTGTAACAGCAAGGGTATAAAAAGCGCAATACCATGCCGCTTAGGGTTGGTTTATCTGTCAGAAGTTTCTACATTTAATAAATTAAAATATCCCTTATTAAATTATGACCACGATTATCTGCCCCCTCTCCTACATTCCGCTTAGAAAAGAAGCTTCGCATCGATCCGAACAAACAAGCCAGCTGCTTTTTGGTGAAAAGGCAGAAATTATTGACTCCAAAGGGCAATGGTATAAAGTAAAAGTACTTTTTGACGGGTATGAAGGGTGGGTTGAAAGAAATGCTGTTCAAATCTCAAAGTCAGACGATAAAATGGAGGGGTATGTGAGTGGATTTGCGCGCCTTGTAAATCTTACAGGGGATTCTTTATGGTTGTCCACAGGAAGCGTTTTAAGCAATGAATTAATTAACTCACAGCATACATCGGTCGTGACAATTAACCCGGATTTAAAGACGGATTCAATTATTGATATCGCCCTTCAATTTATTGGAACGCCTTATTTGTGGGGTGGTAGAAGCTTTATGGGTATTGATTGTTCAGGCTTTACTCAAGTTGCTTACAAGGCGCTTAAAAAATCCCTTCCCCGAGACGCTTCTCAGCAGGTGAACCTGGGCTCAGTGGTACAATTTCCTTCTGATGCTCAAGAGGGGGATCTGGCCTTCTTTGATAATGCCGATGGAGAAATAACACATGTAGGTATTATTCTTGACCAGGGAAAAATTATTCATGCTTCAGGTTCAGTGCGAATAGATAATTTCGATCAACAAGGCATATTTAATGTCGAATCAGGCAAGTACACCCATAATCTGCGGGTAATTAAGCGGGTGCGGCAGGCAAATTAGTTAATTCTATTTTCAGCTGTAAGATTTTGATAATTTAGAGACAAGATCCCCTTACAAAATCAGCCCCAGTCTAAAATCAAGAAAGTCTGCGATTTGCACATTGGCCTTTAGGTTTGTTCCGATTTGAATCTTGTCAAACAATAGAATATTTATTCCATACCGCTGAAAAATCAGACTCCCCCTGTCGAAGGGCGAATATATATAAGCTCCCATCTGAAACGAAAACCGAAAGACCCCCAGCAGCAGGTTATATCCCCCGAAAACCGCTCCGTAATGATGATCAACAAGCTTTCCATCTTCCGTTAAATCCCTCCTTTTTATTTCCTGTTTATCGGCATGATCACTTACAAACTCCATTGAAATATTCCAGGCATTTAACCTTCCAAAAGTTTTGTAATACCCACCTCCAATACCATAAACCGGATACCTGGCATAGCCTTTGATATCGGTCTTGGCAGTAGCCAGTGTGGTAATTTCCCACCAACTATCGCGGGGTGTTAAATCCAGACCTTCCATTATACTGTAATCAGCAAATGGGACAGGCCGAATCCGGTAATCCAATCCAAAAAACAAGGTAGGGAAATTAATACCTTTGTTTGGCAGTCTCAATCCTCCGTTCGAAATATGATTGAATATCCCACCCAACCTGAGTTCTATATGTTCCTTCACACGCACTTTTGCCCCTGCTCCCAAAACCACGATAAAACTTATGGGCGAGCTGAAAAAATTATTGGTCGGATTATCAATGCTATCATACACATTATTCAGGTAATTCGGACCAGCCCCAAAGCGCAAAAACAAGCTCCATTTTTCCTGCGCGTTAATGGTGGGTTCAATAAACGGATACACAGCAAATGAACTACCCAGGAGTGAAGGATTATCGAAATTTGTATAAAAAAAAGAGAGTCCGGTTTTGGGGAAACAATAGCAGTATTGCCATACATTCTCCGTTTGTAGTTGCCACGCTAAATCAATTTCTAGGCCCCATGGATATGTTTGCTGTACATTCGGAAGTTCTTTTGAATGGGCCAGTATTGAACCCAAATGCATTCGGGTACTGAACAGAAGACTGTGTTTCTGAGACTGTGCCTGTAGAGATAAAACCATGAATAATAAGATGGATAAAAGGATAAGATGCTTCATGATAACTTTCTGTTCAATTAAAGTTATGCATTAACATAAATAATTCAAATTAATTCGAGGTATATAAATTGAAGTTATTGGTTGTTTTAAAACAATAAAACCATCAAGGAACGGATGTTTTCGCGCGCTAATTTGAGAAGGTTAAAGCAGAAGCGGTAGTCATGTATTAAAT
>DNTK01000298.1 GCA_003508755.1 Bacteroidales bacterium
ACCAGTAACCTTTCCATCCGGGTTGTGGATATGTTCTCACCAATCGGAAAAGGTCAACGTGGCTTAATTGTAGCACAACCTAAAACCGGTAAAACAATTTTATTACAAGATATTGCCAATGCCATTGCAGCGAATCATCCCGAAGTGTACCTGATGATTTTACTTATCGATGAGCGCCCCGAGGAGGTAACGGATATGGCAAGGAATGTAAATGGCGAGGTTATTTCATCTACCTTTGATGAACCTGCCGAACGACATGTACGTGTGGCCAACCTTGTACTGGAAAAAGCTAAGCGCATGGTTGAATGCGGCCATGATGTAGTTATCCTGCTTGATTCAATAACACGACTGGCTAGAGCTTACAACACTGTTTCTCCTGCATCAGGTAAGGTGCTTTCTGGTGGTGTAGACGCAAATGCACTCCATAAACCTAAGCGTTTCTTTGGTGCTGCACGTAACATCGAAAATGGAGGTTCACTCTCGATTATTGCCACTGCCCTTACAGAAACAGGTTCTAAAATGGACGAGGTTATCTTTGAAGAGTTTAAAGGAACCGGTAATATGGAGTTGCAGCTCGATCGCAAACTTTCTAATCGCCGCGTATACCCGGCTGTGGATATTACTGCTTCAAGTACCCGTCGTGAAGATCTGCTAATGGACAAAGACCTACTTCGCAGGATATGGATTCTTCGTAAGTACCTTACGGATATGAACTCAGTGGAGGCCATGGAATTTATGCGCGACAGACTATTAAAAACACAAACAAACGAAGAGTTTTTACTCACCATGAATGGTGATTAAATAAAAATCATTAAAAGGCGAGCTTAGGTTCGCCTTTTTATTTTGCAAAATTTCAATCTTTAACATTTATATAAACAAAATGTAGATTGAATTTTATAACTTAAATAAATGATTTTTTTCAGGTTTCGTGACTTCCTTATTTGTAATTAAAATGAATAAGGGATTAGCAGGCTTTTAGGCGCAGAAAATAAGGGATTTTATATTATTTTTGTGCTTTCTTGAAAGAAATATTACTTAAAATCTTAATAATAAGCGTATTAGTATGGCTAAGAACAAAAATTTTGTGACCTGTGATGGTAACTATGCAGCCTCACACATTGCTTACATGTTTAGCGAAGTGTCTGCAATTTACCCGATCACTCCTTCCTCTACAATGGCCGAATATATCGACGAATGGTCGGCTCAGGGTAGAAAAAATATTTTTGGTGAAGTTGTTAAGGTGACTGAAATGCAGTCCGAAGGTGGAGCTGCAGGTGCAGTTCACGGCTCTCTTCAATCCGGAGCGCTCACTTCTACTTACACAGCTTCTCAGGGACTTCTTCTTATGATTCCAAACATGTATAAAATTGCCGGTGAATTATTACCTGGTGTTTTCCATGTTTCGGCTCGTAGTTTGGCAGCTCAGGCATTGTCAATTTTCGGTGATCACAGTGATGTAATGAGCACACGACACACTGGTTTTGCTATGTTAGCATCGGGTAGCGTGCAAGAAATTATGGATATTGGCGCTGTTGCCCACTTAACTTCTATTAAGTCAAGAGTTCCTTTCCTTCACTTTTTTGATGGTTTCCGTACTTCGCACGAAATTCAAAAAGTTGAAGCTCCTACTACCGATCAAATGAAAGAGTTGATGGACTGGGATGCTTTACAACAATTCCGCGACAGGGCACTTAACCCTGAGCATCCTGTAACCAGAGGTACCGCCCAAAACCCTGATATCTATTTTCAGGCGCGCGAAGCAGGTAATAAATTCTATGATGCAGTTCCCGATATGGTTGCTCAATACATGAAAGAATTATCAAAAGTTACCGGTCGCGAATATCAGCCATTCACTTATTATGGAGCTCCTGATGCTGAAAATATTATTGTAGCCATGGGTTCCGTTACATCCACCATACAGGAAACTATCGATTACCTGGCAAAACAAGGTAAAAAAGTAGGTTTAATTAATGTACACCTTTACCGTCCGTTCTCGGCGAAATACTTATTAAATGTATTGCCAAAATCGGTTAAGCGCGTTGCTGTTCTCGATCGCACAAAAGAACCAGGAGCCAATGGAGAGCCATTATACCTTGATGTTTGCGAAGTTTTCTATGGTAAAAAAGATGCCCCGATGGTCGTTGGTGGTCGCTACGGATTAAGTTCTAAGGATACTACACCATCGCAAATAATATCAGTTTACGAAAATCTTGAGCAGTCTGAGCCTAAGAACCAGTTTACTCTGGGTATTGTTGATGATGTTACATTCAAATCACTGCCGCTGAAAGAAGAAATTGCAATTTCTTCAGAAGGAACATTCGAAGGTAAATTCTATGGTATTGGTGCAGATGGTACTGTGGGTGCAAACAAGAATTCAATTAAAATTATTGGTGATACAACCGATAAGTATGCTCAGGCATACTTTGCATACGATTCCAAAAAATCAGGAGGAGTAACAACTTCTCACCTTCGTTTTGGAGATAGTCCAATACGTTCATCCTATCTGGTAAACACTCCGGATTTTGTTGCATGTCACGTACCTTCCTACCTTGGTAAGTACGATATGCTCAGAGGTATTAAAAAAGGGGGTACCTTCCTGCTTAACTCTATTTGGGATGCTAAAGAAACTATCGAACATCTTCCAAATTCAGTAAAGAGAGTATTGGCTGAAAAAGAAATCAATTTCTATGTGATTAATGCTACAAAAGTAGCACGTGAAATTGGTCTTGGTAACCGCATTAATTTTGTAATGCAATCGGCTTTCTTTAAAATTGGTAACGTAATTCCTTACGAAACTGCCGTATCCGAGATGAAAAAAGCGATTACTAAGACCTTCTCCAATAAAGGTGAGGATATCGTTCGTATGAACCACATGGCAGTTGATAAAGGTGGTGAAGTTGAAAAAATTGAGGTGCCAAAAGAATGGACCAAGCTGAAAGATGAAGTTGCAAAAGATACCCGCAAGAATATACCCGATTTTGTAAAGAATGTGGTTGAACCAATCAACGGACTAAAAGGTGATGACCTGCCAGTAAGTGCATTTACAGGTCGCGAAGACGGTACTTTCCCTGCTGGTACTACCGAGTATGAAAAACGTGGTATTGCTGTGAATGTTCCGGAATGGATTCCTGAAAACTGTATTCAGTGTAACCAATGTGCTTATGTTTGTCCGCATGCTTGTATTCGTCCAATTCTTCTTGATGAAAAAGAAGCAGCCGGTGTACCAAACGATGCAGCACTTATCGATGCTAAAGGAAAAGGTCTGGAAGGTTTAAAATACCGCATCCAGGTATCGCCACTTGACTGTACAGGTTGTAATGTTTGTGCAGAAGTTTGTCCTTCTAAAGAAAAATCACTTGTGATGAAGGCACTCGAGTCGCAGAAGGCAGAGGAGGAAAACTGGTTGTACATGGCCAACAATGTTACTTATAAAACAGATACTGTTGTAGATCCAAAAGCCTCACTTAAAAACAGTCAGTTTGCACAGCCCCTTTTCGAATTCTCAGGAGCTTGTGCCGGTTGTGGTGAAACAGCATATATTAAACTAATTACTCAATTATACGGCGATCGTATGATGGTGGCTAACGCGACCGGATGTAGTTCCATTTACGGTGGATCTGCACCATCTACCCCATACTGCAAAAATGCCAATGGCCAGGGACCTGCATGGGCGAACTCACTTTTCGAAGATAATGCGGAGTTTGGTTTTGGTATGGCTACTGGCGTGAACAAACTTCGTGATCGAATCGAATTGCGCATGAAAGCTGCTATTGATGAAAAAGCTGTTTCTAAAGC
>DNTK01000501.1 GCA_003508755.1 Bacteroidales bacterium
GAATTAAGTTCAGCTTCTCTGTTTGTTTTTAACATTTTGAATCGTGCTGTTTTCAATACCAACGAGTCATCGCTAAAATAGTCAACGCACCCCTTTACCAATCCCCATTTAGAATTAGCTTCCAAAGCAGCCAATTGAATTGCAAATCTTTCCGGGTGATTTATGTCATCGGCATCAGTTTTAGCAATATACTTTCCTTTGGCAATTGATAGACCAAAATTTAATGCTGCACCCACACCAACATTGGTCGGCAACTCTATCAATCTTATTCTTGAATCATTATATGATTTAATATATTTTTTTGTTAGATCATCAGATTTGTCATCTATTATCAATAGTTCAAAGTCCTTATAATCTTGGTTAAGAATTGATTCGATTGATTCTTTTATAAAGAGGGAAGCATTGAAAGTAGACATTAGTGCAGTTATTAAAGGTCTTTTAGTCATTTTATTGTGAATTGATCCTTATAGTGATGTCTATAGGCAACAATGTATCCATTTTTAGAAGCCTACGATCACAAAATTAAGTTGGATTGACAAAGTGCCATCTGCATTGTTGTTGCCAAGCCAATGATCAACGCTGGCGGTTGCGGGATCTTAATCAGGGAGCGTGAGAGTAGTCAGCTACTCCAAGTAAGGAAGTTTCTATGGAACGCTTTAACAGATCTTATGCACCTGTAGGTTTTAAGTGTTTTTCGTTGGAGTAACCCCTCCATATTTACTTGAGATCAGGACTTTATTATCATTTCAACTTACACGGACTCATGCATATAATCTCCATTTCGTTTTCTCCTTTCTTCATACATTTTAGTCATTTTTTCTGTATTACCAATTCCCCACCAGTTTTTTCCAGGATTTCCAATGTGATTTAACTTTAAAGGAAGGATTGTTCTTTCTGAGCGAAGCCAATTATTTCTGAAAATAGTATCATAATTACCTGCATGTTTCCAACTTGTGAAAGTTGGACAACGTGGTATGTGAGGATCTTCTGAGTGAAAAATCCAAAAATAACCGGCCATCTCATATGGATTATCTGGGATGAACTTTTCTCCATCTTGAAAACGTGGAGCGCTGTGTAGATTCCCAAACTTAAGAAAAGGAATAATAGTTTCATTCCACTTTTTTGGAGGCACTATATCTGAATCAAAAATGCACATCCATTTTGATTTAATATTAAGAAGCTCATATATTTCGTTTAATGCTTTTCCTTTGTTAAAACTTGCACCTTTTTCGTAAAATACTTCGGTTGAATATAAAAAAATCTTTTTTGAAAGTTTAGTGATCGAATATGTTTCCTTATCGTTTTTGTCAGTGACAACGTAAATTTGATCACACCCCTGCAACCATAATGGAAGCCCAATTTTCAATTTTTTTGAATAACCGACGCTCACTGTAATTCCAATCAATTTATTTTCCTCACTACAGTTTTAAATTGAAGAATTAACTCTTTAGCAAATTAATTGCACATTGAAAATCTCCTTCACATTTTAACATTGTCCACAGTTTTGCAAAACTTTCTTCAACATTATCGATATCCATTTTAATTTTTAAACAGTTTTTTTGTGTTATATGGCCCCAAGCTATATTACATAATTTCTCTAATTCTCTCACAGCTATTTCTGCAGATCGATGAGAATCTGCTGGTCTGATTGTTTTATAAAAATCCCACCAAGTATTCAACCATTGTGCATTATTCCTTTTTAAAAAATTTTTTGTGACTATATTTGTATCTCTAAACAACCAAACATATATAGCTTCAGGATATTTTTCAACCAACTCATCCATTCTTATTCTTAATTGAGGATTAACTTCAATATGGCAATCTGGATATTCAATGAGCGAACAAAATACTTCTCTTGTAACATTGTAATTGACTGCTTTATTTAAAGCAAGTGTCAATTTGGTAAATCCACACCTTCCTGTGCCAAAAACAAAACATCTCATCGTGTTTAACCTTAATAAATAGTTATCATCTGTGTATAGCAATAATTGTAAAAACTTATCAGTATTTATTCCTTTCAGCAGTTGTATTAACTGGTACTTTAAGAGAATTAATAGCAGATTTTAGATCACCTTCACAACCTAAAGTGTTCCATAGATTTATGAAGTCGTTTTTGATAAAGTCAATATCCATCTTAATACTTCTGCATTTTTTATTTTTTATAGTTTTCCAGGCGTCTTCGCACATCTTTTCAATATTTCTTACAGCAATCACAGCTGCTGCTGTATTCTCAGTAGGACGTATTTTATTGTTAAAGCTCCACCATGCCTCAATCCACATTTTATTATCGAGATTAGCATAACTTTTTTCTACTGCTTTAGTATTTCTTTTTAACCATACGAAGATTGCATCTGGATATTTTTGAACTAACTCATCCATCCTTAATCGCAGTTGAGGATTAACCTCAATATGATTATCAGGATATTCTAGTAGAGAACAAAGTGATTCATTAGCTACTGTATAATTTATTGCATTTTTGAAAGCTTGAGCAATAGCTACAGTTCCGCACCTTCCTGTACCAAAAATGAAACATCTCATCTTTCAGTCCTTAAGTTTTGATAATCAGTAAGTTCTTGAGATATGTTTGTCACCTTCAAATTTTTAAAATATTTACGATTTTTATTTTTTGCTAAGTGTATAGT
>DNTK01000502.1 GCA_003508755.1 Bacteroidales bacterium
GTTAAATGTTCCGGGTGATACACACCTTACCAGGTAATAATAGTCGCGGGTGGTACCACGCACATTTACAAACAGGTTGATGCGATCGTCACGAATATCCATATAATCTGGTCTGCTGCGGTTATTTGGATAAGACATGCCTGGAGGTAGCGTGGTTAACCTTGGGTTTTCTATTTCAAATCCTGCAGGCAGTATATCAGAAATAGCCACATTTTCGATGTATTTATCCTGTTCAGCTCTTATTTTTAGTTCAATAAGCAGGAGGTCATTTTGCTTAAAGTTATAATCCGAAACTTTGTTTCCGAATTTATTATAAATAGTTTTTCGAACTGCCAGGTAACTATCTTCCTCAATAAACGATCCATCTTTCGAAATCCCTTCACTTTCCCAGAAATAATAAAGATTCCCGCTACCCTTAGTTTCAATCGATAGTTTTTTGCTTTTTAGTTGGGTAGTGTTCAGGGTAATGGTGTTATTATTCATTTCGCCAATAATCTTATTGTTGCCCAATACCTGTGCACTAATATTCGACTCTCGGGCACGCCGGGCTATTTTGCCCATAGCAAGGAATCCGAAGCTGCGTTCCTGAGTATTTAGGTAGCGACTGTCTTTCATAGCTTTCGAAAGATGTTTGGCCATAATTCCTGTTTGAGCATTATCAGGATCAACCTCCATAAGTACATTCAGGGCTATGGCTTCATCGCGTAAATGAGAGTTAAAGCTGCCACTAAATGTCCTTACAGCCTCCTCACCTTCAAAAGCTGCGGGAACTACTTCTTTGTATTTCTTGGTATCGCCTGTAAGCGCGAAAGCACCCGCCAATAAGTATTTTGAATCAAGACTAAGCAAGTGCGAATTGGCTTTATAATAGTTCAGCAAGGCATTTGGCTTTTCGCCTGCAAGTGATAGCACGTAAAGCGAATATGCCACCTCTTTGGGTGCTATTTCTTTTCTTTTTGTGTAATTGTAGTAATAGGTGATTAACCGTTTTTCCTTGAGACGACTTTTTAAATATTTTAGCAAGTGTTTCAAAAAATCTTCATCAACATCGTATCCTGCCTTCTTGGCTTCCAGGGCAAAGTGGGCAGCATAAACACTCCCCCACCAAGTTTCTGAACCGGATCCCGGCCAGTAAGTGAGTCCCCCGTTGTACAATTGCATCAGCTTAATTCTGTCAATGGCTGCCTGAACATTATTGGAGGCGTCATTGGTAGCCGCCCTGTTGGTGTAGATCGTTCCGAGCAAATCACTAAAGTAGATTTGAGGGAAGGCACTCGAAACTGTTTGCTCCACGCATCCATAAGGATACCTTACCAGGTAGTCAAGGCTATTGGTAAATTGCACCAGTGGATTGTTACTTATTACCAGTTTATAATTGGCCGAGGATTCAATAAATGCATCGATATTGATATCAATTGGTTGGTTTGTATTTGCTGCCAGCACCCCGGTGCCATTGCGCTTTTGAAGCGGAGCGGCGGGTCTTACAGGTATTTCGGTGGCATTCACAAACTCTTCCCCCAGTGCATTGGTAGTAACCGTTACTGACGATTGTCCCATGGCCATATCAACCTTCATTTCGAAAACGACTTCTTTTTCAGAATTAGGTTCGATGGTTATGCTGCTTGATTTCTCACCCTCTAAAGTGATGGGGCCGGCCACTTCAATACGTGTATTGCATTTGGCGGTTTTATCTGTGGTATTGGTTAAAATCACTGGTACTTTAACCTTATCGCCAGGAGACAAAAATCGAGGTAATGCCACACTTTGCACGATGGGATCAGCCACCTTCATATTTTTGCTTGACGATCCAAATACCTTATCGCCATTATAAGCAACTGCCATAATTTTAATATTTCCTGAGAACTGTGGCAGATCAATTTCATACTCAACTTCCCCCTTGTTGTTGGCAGTAAGAATACCGCTCCAAAAGGTCACCAGTTTAACGCGGTTGTTTTGCAAAGGATTCAAGCGCTTAGCCATTTCAGCTGCTCCGGCGCCACCCCCTGTCGAACTTCTAATGGCTCCCAATTCAGGAAACAGATAGGGATAAATATTAAACGATTCAACTTCCAATGCACGTTTTTGATAAAAGAAACCATATGGATTGGGCGTTGAATAGCCTCCCACTTGCAAAATTCCCTCGTCAACCGCAGCAATAGTAATAGCTGAGTTAGGCGATGCTTTCACCTTAATTTTTTGTTTGGTGTTTGAGCGTGAGCGCTCAACTGCAGTAATTTCTACTGGCATGCTGTTGGCTTGGTCTTCTACCATTAGCGGTGCAAAACCATGGGCCACCGTTAGAGGTAAATCAGATTCTTCGTGCGGTTTAAATAAAGTAGCAGTAATGTAGACATTCGGAATATAATCTTCCTTAATATCGATCTCAAACGACGCTGCGCGTTTATCTGTTTCAACGTAAAAATAATCAACTACTTTATTTGTTTCGACCGTTACAAGTACTTTTCCCTTAAAAGGTGTTTTTAGTAATACCTGTGCTTTGTCGCCAATATTGTATTTTTCTTTATCCAGCTGAATGTTGATATGGCCTTCCTTATCAACCTTAAAGCTGCTATAGCTTGTAGCTCCCCAGCCATATGCATACAGGTATTGACTTACATAAGTACGTGTGCCTGGTTTTGAGATACGTATCTCATACCGGCCGGATAATTCAGGAATAAACGAATAGTGGGTGGCATCCTCATTCAAAGTAATGGTTTTGGTTTCTAGTGTATTCTCTACCTTTTCGCTCCGGTACCTGAAGTAATTCCCCGAGCGCGACATCACTGTTTTATATTCGTGGCGAATGAGTTCAATATTTGCTTTGGTACCTGAAAGCGTTTTCCGTCTTTATCTACCGCAATAAGATCAAAGCGAGCGGGT
>DNTK01000100.1 GCA_003508755.1 Bacteroidales bacterium
CATATTCACCCGCATTGTATGCTTCGTAAGCTTTAACATACTTTTTATTTTGACTAAATGACGAAGGGCTTATAAACAGGAATAAGCCTAATAAAAGAAGCAATCGCGATAATTTCATATTCCTTGTGCTTAAATATTGCAGTAAATTTAAGTGTTTTTGAATAAAATTCAGGTTTTGTTATCAACCATTCCTCTGATATAACAGATAAAACTTCAATTTTATTATTTGAATCCTGTCAAAGAAAGAGGAATCTGAATGAATTTTAGTCAAGCGTTGTCTAAAATATAAGAATTCAGGGGGCTGGTTAGATTTTTTCAATTTATAAGCAAACACCCCCTTTATTTTTCACCTTGTTATATTATTGATGGATATATTTTCAATCAAATTCATACTGAAATAGAGGTGTTTTACATAAAATAAAACATACACCCCTATTTTTTGGCCCCCTTCACTTACTATTTCGTAGTTTTTTTACTTGTTTATATTAATATTTTACACCTTTATTCATTTATTCTTTTAATTTTTAATAATATGTTCTATATTTGTCGCAGAATAATGAAAATAATAATTTATAACTTATAATTAGTTACAAGATGAGAGCAAAATTAGAGTACATCTGGCTAGACGGTTACAAACCAACGCAGACCATGCGTAGTAAAACCTTAGTAGTTAGCGATTTTAGCGGAAAGCTAGAAGATGCCCCCATGTGGTCGTTTGATGGTTCTTCGACTGCACAGGCAGAAGGTAATTCTTCAGACTGCCTTCTAAAACCAGTATTTATCTGTCCGGATCCAACACGCAAGAACGGATACCTTGTAATGACTGAAGTACTTAATCATGATGGCACTCCACATGCATCGAATGCGCGAGCAACCATTGATGATGATGATGAGGACTTCTGGTTTGGTTTCGAACAGGAATATACCCTGTGGGATATTGAAAAGCATACCCCACTAGGATTCCCTGCAGCAGGATACTTCCCTCCTCCACAAGGACCATTCTACTGCTCAGTAGGTGCTGAGTTTGCAGTTGGCCGTGAAATCGTTGAAGAGCACTTAGATGCTTGTATCGAGGCAGGTCTTAACATCGAAGGTATAAACGCAGAGGTAATGAAAGGTCAGTGGGAATACCAGATTTTCGCTAAAGGTGCAAAAGAAGCTGGTGACCAGATTTGGGTAGCTCGTTACATTTGCGAAAAAATAGGAGAAAAACATGGTGTGCGCATCAACCTTCATCCAAAACCAGTAAAAGGTGACTGGAATGGTTCAGGTATGCATGCTAACTTCTCAAATGGATTAATGAGAACCTGTGGTGACGAAAAAGTTTTCAATGCAATTTGCGAAGAATTCGGAAAGCACGTACAGGAGCATATTTCAGTTTATGGTGCAGACAACGAGCAACGATTAACAGGCCTTCATGAGACTGCTCACATTAGTGACTACTCATATGGAGTATCTGACCGTGGAGCATCTATCCGTATTCCAATCGGAACAGTAGAAAATGGATGGAAAGGTCGTCTGGAAGATCGTCGCCCTGCGTCTAATGCTGATCCATATAAAGTAGCAGCTGTTGTTATTAAATCTACCAAGGCTGCTAAAGTTTAACTAAAAACAATAGTAATAGATAGAAGCTAGCGCCCCCGTAATGGTTAACCGGGGGCGTTTTTTTTATTCCAAATTTACTTCATCCTAAAAACCTGGATCGATGTTCGATGGTATTGGAATGTGTTAAACAGAATATAAATAATAAATAGCGATTGACGAGAATCGATTTATCAATATTCACTGTTGTTTCGAAGTATCAACTACCTGGTAAAAAGAATCTCGGTATACTTTGGCAAGGGCCACATTTCATTATCCACAATGCTTTCCAACTTATCGATGTGATACCGAATCTCTTCTAAAAAGGGCGTTATAGTAATGGAATAAGCATAGGCCTTTTCCCTTATTCCCTCTATGGTATTTGCTTTCTTGCGAGCTTCTGTCATTTCTTTTACCCTGGCTTTAATAGCAGTTGTATGCTCTGATATTTGTTTAATTAGATCAATACGGCCGCTGGCAATGGATTTAAACTCTGTTCCAAACACATCCTTTAAGCCTTTTACGTTGGCTACCAAGGTTGTCTGGTAGGCAATGGCTGTAGGCACAATCTGGTTAATGGCAATATTCCCCAACACACGCGATTCTATTTGTATTCGCTTGTGGTAATTTTCATAGCGCACATCGGTTCGCGCTATTAGTTCCTTTTCGGTAAAAATCTTATTTGAGCTAAATAATTTAAGTGCCGAAGGCGATAAATAAGCATCATAGGCTTCTACCACGTTGTTAATATTGGTTAGTTTACGTTTTGCAGCTTCCTTGACCCATTCTTCGCTGTAGCTATTACCCTCGAACCGAATTTTTTTTGACTTTACGATAAACTCTCTGATTATCTGAAAAATGGCCTCATCCTTTTTTACTCCCTTGTTTACCAGGCGATTTATATCCCGGTTAAACTCTTTAAGCTCTTGTGCCACCGCAGTATTTAATACTGTCATTGGAGAGGCTGGGTTTGCGGATGCACCCACTGCTCTAAACTCAAAGCGATTGCCTGTAAAAGCAAAGGGGGAAGTTCGGTTTCTATCAGTATTATCCAGGAGAATTTCCGGTATTTTACCCACATCAAGTTTCAGTTCCGTTTTCTCATCCGGAGTCATTTTTTTATTGGTCACGCGGGTTTCCAAATCATCAAGCATCTCGGTAACCTGATGCCCCACAAAGGCAGACATAATGAGTGGGGGTGCTTCGTTTGCTCCAAGTCTGTGCGAATTGCCTGCTGAAACAATGGATGCCCGCATTAAATC